>JAITFT010000208.1 GCA_031281155.1 Candidatus Fibrimonadaceae bacterium | reverse complement strand
TCCATGGTTAGATTCCTTTTTTTGCAATTAAGAATATAGCCATTTGGCAGGCGAAAGCCTGCCATCTTAGTTTAGAGAGAAAAAGAAACAGATTTTAAAAAGTTAATGGGCCACCAGTGGCTTTTTCTACATTTTCATATATAAACCCGTTGGGAACATATATTTTAATGGAAGCATTTAGTTTTTTATCCATTTTTTGAGTAAATTCTTTCAGTTCAGAAAATAATTCTTTATATTCATCTGTATTTTCTTCAAGTCTTTTAAAATACTTTGTTAATGTAGAGTCCTTTGAATCACCATAACCTTCACCTTTATAATTTTCAAGTGTAGTATTTTTATAACGTAAAAATTTATTTGGAGCAAATATACTTTCATTTGGGAAATAATACCAATGAGAAAACGAAGTAAGTCTTTCAAAGGCTTTATTGTTCCTATTATCAACAATTTTCTTAAACTGATTTAAATTGTTAATAATCTCGTCCCAATTTTTTATAGTTTCAAACATATAAATTTCCCCTTATGGAGTATTCTCCTTTAACCATTTTTTTCTCTCTCCTGGCCTCTTACCCTTCAAGGGATTTTTAGAAAATTTTATTTTACGTTCTAAATCTTTTATATAATCATTACCTGCTAGAAAAATAAATTCATCGTTTTGTAAATCTGTTATTTCTGATAATTTTTTTATAACTGTTTCAGCCCATTCTTTTCTTTTGTCTATGGGTTTATCACTTAATTTTTCTTCGTAATAGGTTATCTCATTGTCTAATTCTAACAAGTCATATTTTGCTGAAAGAATAAAAATATTATCAGGAGTTAACGATTTAGCATAAGCCATACTTTTTTTGAAAAGGTCACTAACATATAAATCACAAGCCTTGAATTTTTTTGGTTCTTCTCTTTTTGTTTTACAACAAGCTATTAGAACATATTTTCCCATAATAAACTCCTATTTTAATTCAAAATATAGTAAATTTCTATAAATGTAAAAAATATGTGAAATCTTCTGTAAACCTACCATCAGAGGGTTGATTATGAAAAAAATGCTATAAGATAAATAGAACAGATTAACCTATAACCGCCCTTTGAGGGCAAGAGGAAATTATGGATTTTACAAAATTCAAAATTGAAACTGAAAAAACGTCAAACAAGGAGACAAAATTTATTTCCTTAACAGACGAATGGAAAAAATTGTCATTTGATATGACAAAAGAACCTAAAAAAAAGGTTACTTATTGGAATAACAAAAAACTAACAAAAGTAGGAGACGAAAAAAATGCTAGGGTTCATTGGCTGTGGTTTACTATTGAAGGAAAAATTTGTTCCCTCACTGAATATCAGACTAGGGTATTTTTGGATTCACTACCAGATATAAAAAACGTTCCTGACATTTACACTTGTGAATTAAAAATAGGTTTAAATGAAAAAAGCAGAACTTGTTTGAAAGTTAGACATATTTAATGAAACGCCGAGAAAATTTTGGGTGTATTAAGTCAATGAGAAAAAATGAATAGTGAAAAACAAAAAGGACTTAACACACCAAGATTATTTATCTGTTTGCTTTTGGGTGGGGCAGGTTTGCTTGAAGGTTGTTGATGTAGGGTATAGGGGTAAAAACCGTTAAACGTTTAGACACCATAGAAACAAGTTATTTTTTCCTATGTTGGTTAGTGTTAACCAAACCGTAAAAACACCCCAGAACCTATTAGAACACACAAGAACGCCAAAACCCTATTTTATAGGGTGTGTGGTAAAGGGCGTAGGTAGGTTGTAATTTTTACTATTTTAACTTTTTGGAAAAAAAATGAACTCTTTTTGAAGAAATAGATTATTTTAATGTTATGTTTTGTTTCAAGTGACACAGAACTGACACAAAAGCGAGGTCTATAGTGGTTGAAAAGAGTGAAAAATACGGTGTTCTAGGCAGAAACCCAGAGACTAGGGGGGCAAAAATTGACCCTCTTAATCAGCGGGTCGCAGGTTCGACTCCTGCATCATCCAGTTGGACTACGCAATATTCTTTACGCTTGGAATTGTTGTTGCATTTATAAACAGCATTGCTGGCGGTGCTAGCTCTCTTAGTTTGCCTGTTATGATTCTCCTTGGCTTGCCGCCTACCGTTGCAAACGGAACAAACCGCTTTGGAATGCTTGTTGGTCTCCTAAGTTCTGCCTTCAATATGAAACGCTATGGCTATCTTAGAATGGATATTGCGAAAGCTCTTTTGCCGCCCACCCTTGTTGGTGCGGCTCTCGGAACGCTGGTAGCCGTTGCCATCAACGATTCGCACTTTCAAATGCTCCTTGCTATTGTTATGGTAGCTGTTGCCATTATGAGCTCCTTAAGCATAGATCCATTTGGAAAGCCGCCTGAAAAACCGTCCGCGAAGCCGAGCAAAAAAGCCTTTCTGGGTTTCACGGCAGTTGGCTTCTACGGAGGTTTTTCACAGGTTGGAGTTGGTTTTATCCAAATTTTTTCCTTGCGAAAATACACTGGTTTGGACTTAAAACAAGTTAACGGCATCAAGAATTTTTTAAGCCTTTGCTTTTTATCCCTCAGCTCCGTAGGTTTTTTCATCGCAGGCAAAGTCATTTTAGACCTTGCCATTTGCATGGCTTTAGGCGGTGCTCTAGGCGGATATTTAGGCAGCAAACTCCAGCATAAATACGACCAAATTTGGATTAAGAGAACCATTCAACTCGCAAGCATAGCACTGGCAGCGAAATTACTCTGGGATTTATTTTTATAAATTAAGAGAATGCTCACTTTTGCTCAAATCGCTGAACTAACCAATGCTCTTTTAGAGCCGGGAACTGCACAGGGCATGGTGCAAAAATGCGCAACGCTAGCCTTTGCAACGCAAAGCGACATTTCTTTTTGTGTAGAGCAGGCGGCTTATGGAGCAGCGAGAAAAACAAAAGCGGCAATGGTTTTTGTACCGAAAAACTTCAGCGGCTGGGTAGGCGAGGCCCAAGTTTTGGCAAGGGTTGAGAACCCCTACAAAGCCATAATAGACTGCGCAAAAATTTTAAATAAAAAAGAATTTAGCCCTAGCAAAATTCACCCCACTGCACAAATAAGCCCAAATGCCCAAGTTCTCGGCTCAGTAGGCGCAAACTCAATTGTAGGTGCTTTCTGCTCGGTTCCAATGGGAGCAAGCATTGGCGATAACTGCGTTTTGGAATCAAATGTTAGCCTTTATCCAAACGTTGAAATAGGAAACGGAACAATTTTGCATTCAGGCGTAGTGATTGGCTCTCGCGGCTTCGGTTTTTACAAAAGCAACAATGAACAACCAGCCGTGCCGCATTTCGGTGGCGTTGTAATTGGCGAAAACTGCGAAATAGGCCCCAACTCAGTTATAGCCGCAGGCTTTCTGGAAGCCACCAAACTAGGAAATTTCTGCAAGCTCGACAGTTTCGTGCAAATAGCTCACAACTGCATAGTAGGGAACAACGCAACCTTCTGCTCCCAATCTGGCTTGGCAGGCTCCGTAACGGTAGAAGACAACGTAACTCTGGCAGGCGGTGCCCAAGTAGCAGGTCACCTAACTTTGGGCCAAGGCTGCATAATAGCTGCAAAAGCCGGTGTAACCAAAAGCATAAAAGCAAAAACAACAGTAGCAGGTTTCCCCGCCATTCCCATAGAACAGTGGCGGAAGAAAGTTCAGTGTTCGTTGCGTTAAGGATTACTACACGGTTTTAGAAAAATAAAAAGCAAGTTTTTCTGCAAATTTCTGCGCCAAAATTTCTGGTGCTAGGCGGGGAAGTTCCCAAGTTACGCAGTGAATTAAGTTTTCCTTGCACCAAGTTCCAAGGCTGCCGGGCGTTGGGTAGCCTATATCTGTTTTGTATTCTGTTTCGCTTAAATTAACCAAAAAATTCGTTAGCGGAGTTCGCTTGGGGGCATCAACGCAAGCGAGCGGGCTGTGAATAGAAAGGATTTCTTTGGGTTCCAGTTTGCGGATTATTTCAACTAAAGCTTTTGTTTCAGCTTCGCCGCCAGCGCAGCTGCCAGGCGAGAGCTCCGTTATTCTTTCGCTTTCCAAGCTCGCTTTGCTAAGGGTGATTTCTGCGCTCCAGTTTGCAGTGGGGAAGTTGCGGTTTAAGTCCACGCCATTTGCATTGCCACGCGTTCCGAGAGCTGTGCCATCTGGGTTTGCGCAGAGAATAAAAGCTACGTTTTGCAAAGGTTCTGCAAAGTGCCTAAGCGTTCTGCTCAAAAGAAAAGTGCTTTCTGGCTCTTCGCCATGAATGCCGGCAATAGCCAGGAGTTTGCATTTATTTTTGCTGGGGGCGTAAAGTAGGGGAGCGCCAAGGGTGCTTGTGCCAAATTGCCCTAGGTTAAAAGGCAAAAGGCCTCTTTGCGAGGCTGGGCGGAACATAATATCGCAGAGAGGGCGCAAAACGAATTCTCTTTGAGCAATGCGGGGATGGGGCAATGTTAAATTTTCTTCATTAACTATGCAGTCTCCGCAATAAAGCAAATCCAAATCTATTTCTCTTTCTTTCCATTTCTCTCTTTTTTGCCTTCCCATTTTTTCTTCTATATCTTTGCAAAGTTTTAAGAGTTCGTGCGGAGTTTTTTTTGACATAAAGCCAACAACTTGATTTAAAAAATCAGCTTGCTCTTTTACTCCCCAAGGTTCCGTTTCATAAATTTTGCTTTCTTGCCAACTGCAGTCCTCTTCAGCTTTCAATAAGTGCCGAGCCTCTGCCAATCTTTCCTCTCTTGGCTCAATATTTGTTCCTAAAGAAATAAAAACTTGTTTCAACTATTTGAACTCCGATATTTCCCTTTCACTTTCATTTATTATTTTTATTGCAATTCGGTGTGTTATATTCAGCGGAAAATTTCCTGCCATAGACGGCCATTCTATTAAAGTTATTCCTTTTGAAGCGATATAAAGTTCAATGCCAATATCGTATAAGTCGTTTGCATTTTTTAAGCGGTATAAATCTAGGTGATAAATAGGCGGTTCGTTTGGGTATTCGTGGACAATGGCATAGCTTGGAGAGTTTACCAGGCCCTCAAAGCCAAAGCCTTTGCAAATCCCTTTGCAAACCACAGTTTTGCCTGCCCCCAAATCACCTTCCAAAGCCACCACGTCACCAGGTTTCAAGCCTTTAGCAAAGTTGCCAGCCCAAGATTCTGTTTGTGATTCGGAGTTAGTTGTGATTTTGTTCATTTTGTGTGAAGGTAGAAAAATAACAACAAAATTTTCTACCTTAGCCCCCATGCCCATAAATACAATAGATCCTAAGATACTCTCCGAGATACGTTCCTATTCTTCGGAAGAACTGACTCTTTCAAAAAATGCTGCCAAAAATTCCAGTGCAGTTCGGTATTACCATGAATCTAGAGAGAACGAAATTCGCCCTCCGTTTTTTCACGACACCGATCGCATTATACACTCCAAAACTTATACCAGGTATATAGACAAAACGCAGGTTTTTTATCTTTGCGAAAACGACCACTTAACGCACAGAGTGCTGCATGTTCAGCTTGTAGCGAAAATAGCCAGAAGCATTGGGCGCGTGCTTAGATGCAACGAAGATTTAATAGAAGCCATAGCCCTTGGGCACGATGTAGGCCACACGCCCTTTGGGCATACGGGCGAGAAATTTGTTTCTGATTTTTTGAAAGAGAAAAATGAAGGCTGCTTTTGCCACAATGCCCAAAGCTTTAGGCAACTCCATGAACTTGAAAAAACAAAAAGCAGAAATCATATCAACCTTTGCGTTCAAACTTTAGATGGCATACTTTGCCACAATGGCGAATGGCTTGTTGAGGAATATAAAAACAATCCGGCTAAAACAAAAGAAGAGCTTTTTGAGGAATACCAAAAATGCATGGTCGATGAAAAAACACCGATAAATCTGCGGCCAATGACAATGGAGGCTTGTATTGTGCGGGTTTCCGATGTTATAGCCTATATTGGCAGGGATATAGAAGATGCAATTGCGGTAAATTTGGTAAAAAAAGAAGAAATTCCGGCTGATGTTTGCGAGATCCTCGGAAATTCCAACAAACTTATAGTTAACTCCCTTGTTTTGGATATAATAAACAATAGCTTTGGTAAAAATTCAATTTCATTCTCAAAAGATGTTTTCAATGCCTTGGATAAACTTAAAAAATGGAACTACGCAAACATATACAATAGCCCAAAAAAAATGTCTGAAGATGACAAAATAGAAGCAATGTTCAGCTATGTATTAAATGCTCTTGTTGATGAAAAATTAAACGGGAACATAAAACCTCAATATGAGAACTGGAAAGCCGAACAGAGCGAGGAGTATTTCAAAACGAATGGTCCCGCACGCATCGCCGCAGACTATCTCTCTGGCATGACCGACGACTTTTTAATGAGCTCCTACAAAGAGCTTGTAGTGCCGAAGTCCTTTGGGTTTAGCTTTCCCATAGCCTAAGCGACCTCAGCAACATTGCAATGGTTCAACAAATAGCGCTGGAGCGTGTAATTGCCTTACCAGTCGCAAACTCTTACAATATCGTTGTTTACGCCTTCTTTCCATATATGGAGCAATCGCTCGTTCCAAATTCTTTCTTCGTAAGCGGCATCGTCTGTGCCGCCGATTTTGCGATAAAAGTCTTCTAGCTCTTGCTTCATTTCGTTTGCTCTTATGGAAGTTCCGGTTGCCATATTGAGGGCTATCATAAAGTAATAGGTTTTCGCTCTGGTTATTCTGGACATATTATGAATTTTCAATTGGTTTGCGAATAGTTCAAGGGCAATTCGCAAGCTGTTTTGATATTCAATTTTATCTTGATTAGTGGAATATTTTATTGCTGCATGTATGGCTGTGTAAAAACCAATATCGCAGTAAACGCCTTCTTTATCTCCTACAACAAGCCCATTGCCGCTTTTTTCTGCCAGAAAAAAGGCTTCCAAAACTCTTTGAAGATTTCTATTTGGATTTGAAAATGCGATTTTTGTGTCTTCAGCGCTTATCATTTTTTTGCGAGCGGAAATTCCTCTAGATAAAATACGTTTTGCGTCTCCGCTATAAGGGAAAGCTGTGTGTTTTGTGTCTGTTGCAAAATCGTTGATATCGTAAGAGGCAAAGAGGCAGCTTGGACAAACGGCTATCATAGTTCGCATAAAGTCCCATCTTTGGAAACCCTCTTTGGGAGTATATACGGGAAACAGGCCATTTGCCCAGGATTCATCGTAAGCTTCCTTGCGAGGCACAAAAAAATTCACATGGTCGCAACCACAGAAGTAACAGGTTCTTATATGCACGGTATAAGGTTGGTCGGCTTCGTAATGTAAAATGATTTCTTGTTCTACTGCTTCTTCATTTGCTTTGCTGTCTGTATATTTTTTTGCGATACCGAGCAGTGTAGGCTCCCTAATGGGTTTCTGTTGAAAGAAATCTGCGCCAGCAGCAAAAACTTGTTTTTCAACAACGGAAGCAGGCTGCGCCGAGAATACGACTATGTTAACATCTGGGTATGCGCTTCTGATTTTTCTTGTTGCTTCGTAGCCATCCATTTCTGGCATCATTATATCTATTAAGGCAAGGGCAGGGCGGAATGTTTCCATTTTTTGCAGGCCTATAACGCCGTTTATAGCGGTTTCAACTTCGTAGCCGTGCTGAGACAAGGTCTGACTTAGCACTTTTAGCAAGGATACCGAGTCATCCATTATCAAAATACGGTTGTTTATTTTTGCAGACATAGGGGGAAGATAGAAAAAAATACTGGGTTGCGGTTTTTTTTAATTGAGCTTAGGAATTTTCTACATTAACCCCAAATGGCAAGCTCCGATTTTAATTCATCATTTTTCGCCGCGTATAGCTGGCTTATTTTGGCTTTTCCATTCTTAGCCTTTGTGGTTAATGGAACCTTGCTTTGCAGAAATAAAAGAGTTGCGGGGTATTTTTCCATATTGACGGCGGCGTTTTCAATGTTTTTTGCTTTTGGGCTGGCTGTTGAGTTTGTCAGGAATTTCGCTAATGTGCCTGCAGGGGAGCGAGTCGCTATACCTTGGGCTTGGGAGTGGATGTCTTTGCTTAGCGAGACTTTTGGCGAAATATCGCTCAAAATTTCCTTTTATTGCGACCCAATATCCATTATGATGCTGGTTGTTATTAGTGTTATAGCATTTTTGGTAAATATATACAGCGTTGGCTATATGAAAGAAGACGAAAGCGGCGGGCGTTTTTTTGCTTTGCTAAGTTTATTCACTTTTTCAATGCTGGGCTTGGTGGCTGCTACAAATTTAATTCAGATTTTCATATTTT
>JAITFT010000205.1 GCA_031281155.1 Candidatus Fibrimonadaceae bacterium | reverse complement strand
TTTGCCTGCAGGTATTCTCCCAAGAAGCTTTCTATAAGCGAAATGAGAAACTTGCTGCTCTGCTCGCTTTCGCTCGCGAACACCCTTTTGAACGTGAAATCCAGCGTGAGCCTGGCGAAGCGAGCTTGCTGCGCAGGCTCTTCTTTGGAAGCGTTTTTGTTTTTAGGCATAGGAATCCCTGTATTTTAAATCATATAATAAGTACCGCCCCCAGTCCTATAACCGATAATGTAGAAAAATGGAGAAACGCCGCATGAATGAAACAGTCCTCGCAGAAAGGGCAAGGCTCGCCTTGCCCCTACCAGCCATCCTGTCAATCCTCCTCGCAATAACGATGGCTTCCGCCCAAACCCTCGCTGTTCTGGAAATAATCCCCAGCAGCGAAGACGCCAACCTCACCATCACCGAGTTCCGCCACCTAACCGATGAGCTGCGAACGCAAGCTCGCGAAGCCCTCCCAAGAAACTACTCCGTGCTGACGCGAGACAACATCATATCGCTGCTGCCTCCCGAAGAGGAGCAGGCCGAATGCCTCTCCGAAAGCTGCGCCGTGATCATTGGCAGGGCAATCGGTGCCGAATACGTAACTCAGGGCTTCGTAGGCCGCTTCGAAGGCATGCTCACGCTCACCGTGGAGCTCTACGAATCCATGAGCGGCAACATGCTCGGCAGCTTCGTAACCGAAAGCGAAGACGCAAGGGGCTTGTTGGGAACAATACGGGAAAGAGCGCCGGGCCTGTTCGCAAGGATTCAACCCTCTTTGCCTGAACCTTCCCCAACCACTCCCCACTCCCTACTCCCTACTCCCTACTCCCCAAGAATCCCACTCTCCACTTCCTGCTCCCCAAAAATCCCGCACCCCATTCTTCACCGCCCTCACCCTCGACATCCTCGGCGCAGCCGCCATTGGCTTCGGAGTCTATCAAAACTCAAGCGTGAGCAAGCTCTATGCCGACTACAAAAAACCGCCTGCTAGCGAAAGCGAACTGCAGGGGTTGGAAGAGCGGAAAAAAAGTCAGGAAAACACCCATACTTTCGATTTCTCTCCCCTAACTTCCCTCACAAACTTCGGCACCAGATAACCAGGCAATAATTCCTTTAGCTCCTTGAAAATAGCCTTGGCTTTTGAAAGCGGAACCTCAAAATGAGCCGCTCCCTGCACCCTATCCAAGCTATGCAAATAATATGGCAAAACTCCCTGCGAAAATAACTTTTCGGAAAGCTCCGCTAAAGTTTGGGCATTGTCGTTTACGCCTTTTAAAAGAACGCTTTGATTAAAGATAGTTGCTTTGCATTGCGCCAAGCGTTCAAAAAATCTTTTCGATTCTTTGCTCAATTCATTTGGATGATTTACATGAACCACAAAAATCAAACGGCTTCCAATACTCTGTAAAATAGGCGGAAACTTAGCAGGCATGGCTATAGGCACTCGGCTGTGAATGCGAATATTCAAGTGCTTTGGAATGGCGCTAAAAAACGCCTGCAATTCGCTATGCTTTAGCATCAAAGGATCGCCGCCGCTGAGAATTACCTCTTTTATGCTCTTATCTTTCCTTAAAATTTCAGCGAGCTTTTGCGGCAAATCATCAATTTTTTTATGCTTGGTGTTTCGCCTAAAACAAAACCTGCAATGCACAGCGCATTCGTTGCTTGCTAAAACCAACAAGCGGCCTTTATACTTTTGCAAAATACCGCTCTCAATTTCTGCACCGCTCTCGCCGAGCGGGTCGATTTTAAAACCCTTGCATTTAATATTTTCCTTTACGGAAAACTCAACCTGCTTTCTTAAAGGGCAGTTTTTGCCAACCTTAAATTTAGAGGCGTAGTGGGCAGAAAATTTTTCTGAAAAAGACAAGTTACTCTGCAGCCGCTGTGCCATTTTCTCCGTTTTTCTGCAACAATGCTTTCATAGACAGCTTAACCTTGCCTTTTGGATCTACACCCAAGCAAAGCACGGTTACTTCGTCGCCTAAACTCAAAGCATCTTCTACCTTTTCCAAGCGATGCTCGGTGATTTCGGAAATGTGCAGCAAGCCATCTCTGCCGGGCAGAATTTCAACAAATGCGCCAAAGGGCTGAATTGATTTAACCTTGCCTTTGTAGATTTTGTTTGGTTCTGGCTCGCTTGTGATTTCTTCTATCATTTGCTTTGCCATAGCGCCGGCTCTTGAGCCAGGCGCAGCTATTTCCAAACTGCCATCGTCGCTAATGTTTACTTTGCATCCGGTTTGGGCTTGGATTTTTTTAATCACTGCTCCGCCAGAGCCTATAACATCGCGAATTTTTGTTGTTGGAACGCGCATTTGAATCATAACGGGAGCAAGTTTTGAAAGTCTTGTGCGTGGTTCGGGAATTGCCTCTTTTATTTTGTCTATAATGTGCAAACGACCCTGCCTTGCCTGCTCAAGAGCACTCGCCATAAGTTCTGGAGTTATGCCCTTTATTTTAATATCCATTTGGAATGCAGTTATTCCTGCTTCGGTTCCGGTAACTTTAAAATCCATATCGCCAAGATGATCTTCTGTGCCGGTGATATCGGATAGGATTTCGATTTTACCGCCTTCTTTAACGGAGCCTTTTTCGGAAATCAAGCCCATAGCAATGCCCGCAACAGGACCGCTGATTGGAACGCCTGCATCCATAAGAGCAAGCGAGCCGCCGCAAACAGAAGCCATGGAAGAAGAGCCGTTAGACTCCAATATTTCTGACACTATGCGGATTGTGTAGGGGAAACCTTCTGGTGTGGGAAGCACTGCATTGAGTGAGCGTTCTGCCAAATGCCCGTGACCAATTTCACGCCTTGAAACGCCCATTTTTTTAACTTCGCCAACGGAGAATGGAGGGAAATTATAGTGGAGCATATAGCTTTTTGTAACATCGCCTTGCAGAGTTTCAATGTGCTGCTCATCGTTCTTTGTGCCGAGGGTGCAGGTTACAAGCGCTTGAGTTTCGCCACGCTGGAAAACGGCGGAGCCGTGAGAGCGTTGCAAAATTCCGAGCTGAATTTCAATGTCGCGAATGTCTGCTGATTTGCGGCCGTCTATGCGTATGCCTTCGTCTAAAATCATTTTGCGCATGGTGTCGCGTTCCAAATCTTTGAATGCTATTTTCGCTAGCTTTTTCAAAGATTCGTCTTCGCCAATAATGGCAACGAGAGCTTCGCTCGCAAGGGTTTTTTCTTCGAGAGCCGCCATTGCAGGGTAGTGTTCTGTTTTGACCATTGGCGTGTGAAGCGTTTTGCAAAGATCGTCGTAAACTACCGCTTTAACGGCTTCTGTAATCTTCGCTGCGTTTTCGTTTAGAGCTTTGGGCTTTAGCTCCATTTTAGGTTTTGCCAAGCGATTAACGAGCTCTGTTTGTGCCTTGCACAAAACTTTAATAGCTTCATGTCCTGCCTGGATTGCTTCTATCATGGTTTGCTCAGAAGCTTCGTAGGCACCGCCTTCAACCATAAGCACGCTGCTTTCCGTGCCTCCAACCACCATATCAAGCTCGCTTACATTGAGCTGCGAATATGTTGGGTTTATAATTGGCTTGCCTTCAACAATGGCTACTCTAACAGCCGCAACCTGCTCTTCGAATGGAAGCTCGGAAACGCCAATGGCAATGCTTGCTGCGCTAACGCCAAGGACATCGGCTTCAAAGTTTTTGTCTGCGCTGAGAACCTGTGCTATAACCTGCACCTCGCGCCTAAAGCCCTCTGGGAACATTGGGCGAATGGGGCGATCTATAACCCTCGCCTTGAGGGTCTCATCGTCGCCGGGTTGGGCTTCGCGCCTCTTATAACCGCCGGGCAGGCGGCTTGCTGCGTAAGCCTTTTCTCTAAACTCAACGGTTAAAGGGAAAAAGTCTGCATCTTTTTCTGGACCGAAACAAACGGTAACGAGCACAAAGGCATCGCCCATTCTAGCAACTGCAGAGCCTGCAGCTTGCTTGGCCAAGCGGCCTGTTTCAAAAACAATTTCTCTGCCATCTGGCAACTTAGCAACGGCTTCTTCAGCCTTGAGCATTTTAAATTCTTGCATAATACTCCCTACGGCTTAATTGCCGCCACGCAAATTGAGTTCTTTGTGTAAAACACGGTAGCCTTCCAAATCTTGGCGAGCGTAGTATTTAAGGAGCCTCTTGCGCTTGGACACAAGTATTTGCAGGCCGCGCAGTGAATGTACATCTTTGCGGTTTTTGGTGCAATGCTCAGTTAAATTGGCAATACGCTCTGTTAAAATGCCTATTTGTGAACGTACGTTGCCTGAATCGCTGGCATTTTTGCCTAATTTAGCGATGATTTCGGCAGTTTTTTCTTTTGTAATGGTAGCCATTAGCTTTTTCCTTCTTAAAATTGTTGTAATGGGGGAATATAGAAAATTAAATTAATGCTCTAATTCTTTTCCTGCAAATGGGCTATTTACATTATTCACTGCCAAACTCAATAACTTTCGTTGCCGTATCCCTAAACATGTCATCGTGCGTTACAACAAATAGCTGATTTAGATTTTCCACCATCCTTGGCAAATTCTCGGCAAGTAATTGACGTTTATCTTTGTCCAAGTTATTTGTAGGTTCATCTAAAATAATCAATCCGGAATTTCCAAAGTCTTGCGATAATGCCAAGCGAATCGCTATGGCTACGGAAATTTGCTCGCCGCCGGACAAGTTTATGAAACTGCACTTATTTTCGCCATTGTCCAAATAAAGGCTGTATTTTTCGCTTTCAGAGCAAACCCACAAAATAGACTCCGGCCTGTTTGTGATTTTGTTGAAATAATCGCTTGCGGTATTGGCTATGCGCTGAACCCTCTCTTCTGCCACAATCCGCCCCAAATCTTTTATTTGAGCTCTGAAAATTTTTGTTAAAGTTAATTTTTGCTGAATAATAGCAAGCTCAGAACCTAGCTTTGAAATTTCTGCCTCTGTTTTTTTATAGTCTTCAATTTCTCTATTTTTTTGTTCAATGTCTTTTATTAAATTTGCCGTTTTTTGAACAGCTTCAATATGCGTATTTGTTATTTTTTTTAAGGCCTCTTCCAGCAAATTCAATTGCTCTTCGGAAAAAATCGTTCTAAGCTCATTTAATTCCTTATTTGATTTTTCCCTCTTTTCCATTTCCTCTTGAATAATTTTTTCGCTTTCAACCAAGCGTTTTTTTAACGCCTCGTAGTCTTCTGCCGTTCTTTTATTTTGCAGGCATTTATCGTAAATATTCTGCATTGGCATTAAAAATTCAGTTTTTATTTTTTCAATTTCATTTTTTAATTCCTCTGCCTGCTTTTTATCCTGTTCTATCTTTTCAATTTTCGTTTTCAATTCCTGTAATTTAACTATAATTTCTTCATTCTTATTGTCTTCTGTCAGTTTTTGGCATGGAATTTTTAGAATTGGGCAAGTTCCGCTGCCCAATATTTGCTTTTTTTCCAATTCTTGAAGCTGTTTTTGCAAATCAATATAAATTTTGTCTATATTTTTAAATTGCCAAAAAGCATTTTCCAAAACGCCGCTCCGTTTTTTTGCAGATACATATTTTTCAAATTTCTCTTTATTTTCTTCTAAAAATTTTTTTGCGATCGCAGATTTTTCAAGAGCATTTTTATCAAGTTCTTTTATTTTGGAAAGACGTTCTATATTAATTTCAGAATTTTTCAATTCGTTTTTTTTGCTATTGATTTGTTCCTTGAATTTTTTGTATTTATCCAATTCAGCATTTTTAGCTTTCAATTCATTTTCTAAAATTTCTTTATTTTTGGCCTCTTCGCTTAATTCTTTCTGTTTTATTTCTAAATCTTTTTCCAATTCGGCAATATTTCTTTGCCTTTCCGCAAGAGTTTTCCTCCTTTCTTCTTTTTTTATTTTCTCTTCTTCGTATTTTCTCTCATTTTGCTCGCCCAGTTTTTTCCACAAATCATTGTAAATTGCCGTGTCAAACAATTCGTTAAAATGTTTTGCGCGCGGCTCATCGTTTTTCGTAAAAATATCAATAAATTGGTTTTGTTTCGCGCAAATTACAGATTCAAAAAAAACGCCATTTATATTATCTATATCTAAAATTTTGCCAACTTGCTTATAGACCTCGCTATTTCTTTCCCATTTTCTCGAAGAATCCAGGCTTGAGAGTTTTACAGAAGGATTGCTGCCGAATTTGCGTTCTATTTCATATTCTTTTTCATCTGTGCCTGTAAAAAACACCTTCGCGCTACCGCTTTTTTCCCCTTCTGTTACAATATCTTTGTCCTTGCTGCGCACACTGGAGTCGAATAATGCAAAGCCTATGGCTTCCAAAACCGACGACTTTCCGGAGCCATTGCTGCCGAGCAGCAAGTTTATTCCGTTCCCAAAACTTTCTTCGTATTCCTTGTGAATGCGATAATTTTTCAACTCAACTTTATTAATTTTCATTTTATAACCGTAATCTAACAAAACGCTCTGGAAACTGCGTATCCCAAATCGCCTTCATTCAATACTTGCGTTACTTCCCGAACGTTTTCAATAACAGTTTCCGACTTGTCAACATAAACGCTTTTCCAAACTTTGCGCCAATCATCAATGGAGCCTCTTTCAAAAGCACATAAAATACCTTCAACGCCCCATTTTTCCACTGGGTCGCTTGGCAAAACATCTATATTTCTGAATTTAAGCATTGACGTTTCCCATAATTTTCATTGCTACTTTTTTACAAACATCTACAGTAGAATTCCAATCTTTCCATTTTTCCAATGTTCCCTTATAGCTTGGCAAAAGTTTAATGTTGCTTTTATCTTTTGGATTTGTTTCTATTAATTGCCTTACCAATTGCGAAAGAACAGGCTTGTCGTTTCTTGTTTCATCAGTGTAGTAATCGTCTATTGAATTTATAACTTTAACGCAGGCATCTATTCCTATTTTATCGCTTAATGCGGCAAAGTCCAGATAATCTCGCATTTGGTTTCGCTTTACGATTAAAAATGCTTTAACACGCAGGATCTCTTCTATCGTAGGCAAATTTAGCAATAATTCATCAATTTTAACTTTTTCAAACTCCAAAGGTTTTTTTCTGATAAGCTGCCTAATGCCAGCTTCTATTCCGCCTAATTCTCCCAAAATAATTTTGCCATAAACAAGTCTATTTGTTACCCAGTCGCCTTCTCTTTCCAGTGCTTCTAAAATCAAATCAAATTTACTTTCCAAATCGCTGACAACATGATCGTGGTCGAGCGAGTACCTGTGCCCTGCGTAAACACTCGCAACAGACCCGCCGACAAGTATAGCATCTGGCACAAGCTTTTGTAGTCTCGCAGCTTGTTCCAAAACCCGTTTCATTTGCTCTTGCATAAGAGGGAAGATAGAAAATTTCTTTTTAACGCTTTGCCTCGGCAAAAAGTGTCCAAAAAAGTGTCTAGACACTGTCTAGACACTTTTTTGGACACCTAAAAATGTTAAAAAATGACGTTTTTGAGTAAATTTCGCCGTTTTTCTATTGGCATGTTTATTGCCATATATACTATCAATAACACGTTTTCTAAGGAGGAAAGATGAACAAGTGCATTTTGATAGGCATTCCGAACAGCGGCAAGTCAACAATTGGCCAGCAAGCAGCGAAAATATTACAAGTGCCGTTTTATAACACGGATAAGCTGGCGGTTGAAAGGTTAAACCTGAAACATCCGGCGCAATTGCTTACGCCCAGCGGCATGATGCGGCTTGCGGAAGAAAAGTACAGGCTTTTGACTGAGTTTGTGGAGCTTGATGGCCCCGCAATAATTGAAATCTGGCCTGAAAGCGTATTGCGCCCCTCAGATTCTAAGGTTATGAAAAAAATTGGGAAGATAATCTACATCAAACGAGAAACGGAACTTGCGATTGCAGATGCGATGAAAAAAAAGCATAGGATGACCATGCGTGATATGAAAACTGGCCAAGAAACAGATATGCAACTGGAGAGCATAAGACTCTACGCTGAAGAAATCCGTCATTTTAAAGCTTTGGCAGATTTAACGCTAGAAAACAATGGAAACGCAAAAGAAGGGGTAGAAAAACTGGTCGCAATGATAAGTGAAATGTCAAATAAAAAATGAAAAATAGAATGCGAAATATAGCTTGTATCTGAAAAAAATCATTTTTTTAATAAAAAAGTAATTTTCCCCTTGACAAAGCTTATTTAAATTTCTAAATTTATCTTCCCATTTATTCTATGAAGTAAATGTGCAACTTGAAAATTCAGAAAAGAATCCGCCGAAAGGCGGAACGAACCAGATGCTCCTGCTTTTTGGCAGGGGCAACAAGATTTTTTTGATTAGAGTCAATCAACTTTTTTGAAGAGTTTGATCCTGGCTCAGAACGAACGCTGGTGGCGTGTTTTATGCATGCAAGTCGAGCGAGCCGCGGCAGCAATGCTTGCAGGCGAGCGGCGGACGGGTGAGTATCGCG
>JAITFT010000197.1 GCA_031281155.1 Candidatus Fibrimonadaceae bacterium | reverse complement strand
CAGGCGGCTTGGAGGTCTTGGATTTGCTCTGCCGGGTTTTCCAGCTTTGGAAGCAAATCTGCCATCTGGCCCATTGTGCCTAGCAGGGCAAGCAACTCCTGTTTGTGAGATTTTTTCATAGAATTCCCCCCCTAAGATACACTATTTTTATTCAAAAAACGGCAAAAATGACGTTTTTTGCCGTTTTTATCGATATTCTCGTGTAGACTATATACGCTTGTTTGTGTGATTGAGAATTATTCTCGGTTTAAATGAGTGCGACTTTAATGCAGCCACCCTACTGCCTCTTCCAGCCTTGCAAACTTAAACAGCTCAACGCCTTTCACAACGGGTATTTTCCCGCTCGATGGCACCACTATTTTTTCGAAGCCCAAGCGTTGCGCTTCCTTGATTCTTAAATCCAACGAGCTAACCGTGCGAATTTCTCCGGAAAGACCGAGTTCGCCAATAACAATGCTGCGAGGTGGCAAACTTATGTTTAAAGCATTGCTGACAATGGCAAGAGCAAGGGATAAGTCTATGCCTGGGTCGTCTAGCCTGAGGCCGCCGGCGACGGAAACAAAAACATCGGAGTTGCTGATTTGGAGTTTGGCAAATCTTTCCAAAAGAGCAAGTATTATTGTGAGTTTCTTTTGCTCCACGCCAGCGGAAACCCTCTGCGGCATGGCGTAACTGCTTTTGCCAACCAAAGCCTGAATTTCAAACAGCAAAGCGCGGCTGCCTTCTATGGTGCAGCTCACAGCGCTCCCCGGCGAAAGTTCGCCATCTTGCAAAAACACTCTAGAGGGATTTTGCACAGGAATAAGACCGAGTGAAGTCATTTCAAAAACACCAATTTCATCTGTTGCGCCAAAGCGGTTTTTAACCGTTCTTAAAATTCGGTACTGCCCTTTTTTATCGCCTTCAAAATATGCAACGGTATCTACCATGTGCTCTAAAATGCGAGGGCCTGCTATTTGCCCGTCTTTTGTTACATGCCCAATAAGCATGGTAACGGTTCCGCTACTTTTTGCAAAAATCATCAGCTTTAATGCACACTCGCGCAGTTGCGAAACACTGCCAGGCGTTCCGGGCAATTCTTCGCTATACATGGTTTGAATGGAATCTATAACCATAACTTGCGGTTTTATTTTCTTTGCATTTTCCAAAATTTTATTCAGCGAAGTTTCGCAAAGCAAAAGCATATCACCGCCAGCCACACCAAGCCGCTCCGCCCTCAGTTTAACCTGCGCTGCGCTTTCCTCACCGCTAACATAAAGCGTTTTGCAGCCCGCTGCCGCTATTGTCGCAAGCGTTTGCAAAACAAGCGTTGATTTTCCAATGCCAGGGTCGCCGCCTATTAAAACCAGCGATCCGGGTGCCATTCCTCCGCCAAGCGTTCGGTCAAATTCCACATTCGCTGTGGACAATCGCTTTGCATGTTCAGTTGGAACCTGCGATATAGGCACGGGCTTTGAACCAGTTTCCAGCAGCATTGCCTTAGCTCCTATGCCCCTGGTTTCACCCTCAATCTCCTGCTCAAAAAGCGTGCTCCACGCTCCGCATTCAAGGCATTTCCCTGCCCACTTGGAGAACTTGGCTCCGCATTCGGCGCATACAAATTGTGTAGAGCTTTTCTTGGGCGGCATTGGGGGAATGTAGAAATTTCTACATTCAACATGAGGTACATTATGAATACGCTTAAAAAATTTATGTTTGCTGCTGCATTTTTGTGTGCGGCAACGGTTGTGAACGCAGGAAATAGCATGAAAGTCGGAGCCAGGCTTAGCTATAGCATGCAGTCAATTGCTTACGATAGGGGAATGCTTGGTCTAGGAGCAGGCTTAGCAGTCGATGCTCCCATAGGTCCGATTTTTTTTAGTCCTGAATTAGCTTTTTTGTACAGAAACAACTGGAGTACAACTCTTAAGCTTCTTGATTTTGATGAAAATATTATTGGGACAGTTGATTATACTCAACCCGAATTTGCTATAAGCATTCCTTTGATGTTTAAATTTCTTTACATTGCAGCTGGTGTTCAGATAGATATTCCTATTGCTCCTAAAGAATGTTTCGATAATGATTGCTTGAGTATGAACGGCAAAGAAACCATCAATAAAAGATCCGATTATGATTTAGGCATAGTTTTTAGTTTCAACCACATAATAACGCCTAATCTTGCCCTTGATTTTAGGTACGTTTATGGCACAAGGCCACACCACACCACCAAACTGCCTGGCACTAGTCTTCCCGACGTAGAGATTAAATCTAAGAAAATGGATTTATTCAGCTTTGGCATAAAATACTTCTTCTTATAACTTTCTATATTCCACGAAAATGACGCAAGAAGCGAACATTCCCGAAAAACTTATGGAGATTGCTGCTGAGCCAAAGCGGCGAGGGGCTATCTTTCAAGTTGAAGCAAATAATAAAGGGCTTGCTCTGGTAGATGTCAAATCGGGAACACTGAAAATTTATGTGCTTTTCGATCCAGAAGCAGAACAGGTTTTAGACACAAAGTTTTTCACCTACGGAGGGCCGCTCCTCACAGCTCTGGCAGATATTCTTTGCGAAGAACTTGTTGGTAAAAAAATAGATGAAATTCAAAATCTATCGCTCGAAAATTTATTTGGAAAATTTGATGTAAAGCCAAGTGACGAGGCTTTCCAAATAGCAGCAAAATTGCCGGCTATGATCACTGAGGAATATCCTGAAAAAAAACAAATTGCGCTTGCTGCAATAGCCGCTATGGGCAGCGCAAAATTAAAAGCACACACCATAACAGGCAGAGCAGAGGCAGACGCAGAATGGAACGCTTTGAGCGAAGCCGAGAAAATCGCAAAAGTAGAAGAAGCCTTGGATGTCAGCGTGCGAGCCATGTTAGCCGGAGATGGAGGCGGGTTGGAAGTTTTGGGAATTAAGAATAACAAAACCGTTTCAATTCGCTATCACGGAGCTTGTGCGGCTTGTGGAGCTGCAAGTGGCGGCACGCTTTACTATATTGAGGATCAGTTGCAGCAACATGCATATTACGACTTAAATGTTGAACCAGATTGGACAATGAATGAAGGAGAATTGGTACTATGAATATCGAAATTCCAGTGGAATTGCTTTCGCCTACAATTGAGGAATTGGAAGAGAGAACAGCAAAGGATTTGGCAAGAAAATGGAAGCCGTGCAAGCGGCCTGGAAAAAAGGAGAGGCTTGTTATAAAGCAGGAAAGAGAGGTGGCAAAACTGAAAGCTATAGCAGAGGAATTAGATAAGCCAAAACAACCTCAATCTCCGCAAATTCCCAATAGGCTCAGTTCTTTGTTTGTCCAAAAAGAAAGGCCAAAGTTCTCTTTAGCGGCAGTAAATACCAACAGTGCCACAAACGGCCCTGCAAGTTCACGCCCTACTTTGAGAGTGTCTTTGGAAAAAGCAGGCCAAAACAAAATTATAACAAATCCGCTGCCACTTAAGGCAGGTAAAGCAGAAGCAAGCGAGGCGTCCCGCAAAAGAGGCAGGCCGCCAAAAGTGAGCCCTTTATGAAAAGCAAATATTTAAGAACCGTGCTGAGCATTCTTGGCATAGCCGGTATTGTTGCATTCTTGTTGATCCCTAATAAAAAAATTTACGAATGCCTGGAAAAAGATTTGAGCTTTCACCAATACGGAGATTCAGCAAGCGGCATAGCTTTTGCAGAATTGAGCCCTGCGGGGTTTAAATGCGAATTGCTAAAAGAGAATGGAAATTGCGGAGTTGGTTTTTCTTTTGGTCAAAGCAAAATGGATTTCAGAAATTGGAGCTTAATGGATTCGCTTGTGCTGGAGCTTCAAGGCTCTGAAAATTTGAAAGAAGTCATAGTGCAAATACTGGCATTTGCTCCGGAACACACAGATATTAACGAGCGTCACACCATGAAGCCCTTGCTAAAAGAGCTAAAATTAACGCCAGAAAAAAAACGCTACTCAATTCATATGCAGCATTTTTATACGCCAGATTACTGGTTTGAGCAGCAAAAAGTAAAAAACCGACACAATCCAAAAAGGTTTTACGCCATAATGGGTTTAGAAATATTCACCGGTTGGCAAAACAAAACAGAAACGCCTTTGGAATTAAAAATCGAAAGTATTTGCACAAAAGGCCATAGCAATCTCCTTTTCGTTATTCTAATTTGCTACCTGGCAACTCTAATTATTATAGCAATAAGCGTTAGAACAAAAAACTAACCAGAAGCTACTCGCAGCATCCAAAACGAGATGGCGCGAGATGTAAGATTGGAATTTTGAGTTTGAAGTCAGAGCCTTCCGTTTGCCTGTTCATGTAAAAGACATTAATAGAATGCGTAGTGCCACTTTGCCAAACTTCCCCTGCTCTGCTTGCCCAGGGCCCTAGCTTTTTAGCGTACTCTTCCAAATTTATTTTTGCTGGAGCTGCCACATGGACACCGCCTAAGTCAACTGCCAATTGACCATCTATAAATACCCACATATCGTCACCGCTTATAAATTCAAGCACTTCGCCGGAGTTTTCAATATATTTGAATATACTTGAGCTAGCCATTGAAAAGCCATAGTTATGCAACTTATGCTGTATTCCAAGTTCATTTGCCACTGTTTGCGCTGCAGTCGGATGTTTTGGACCACCGGCAGCATGCCAAGCCGAGCAAATTTGGCTATCACTCTGGTCTGCTGGGGGGCACCATGCGTTTAGGCTTTGCCGACCCCAAGTGTTGTCGCTTGAATACATATCAAATTCATCAAGCGGAAAAAAGCCGTTATCACACTGCAAACCAGGAACCCAATGCGTGCAAGTGTTAAAACCATAATCTATCAAATGCCCGCCATCATCTTGCCTTTCAAATTGTATTATGCCATCAATGCGCTTTGCATATCCTCCATCGCTAAACCAAGACTCCAAAAGACCTTCGCTACCGCAACCGCCATTTCCTTCTATGGGACGTACGCAATAACGGTATATCATATAATCGCGATTAAGACCATCCGGATCTTCCACTATCCATTCTTCTGGGCAGTTGGACTTATCGTAATATAAAGTAGGCTGAACCATTCCTGTGGTAACCGTGACTGGCACAGCCCAAGCTAAATTTAGAACTTCACTTGCGTCAGGTCCATTAATATAACCTCTGGTGGTGCCGTTAAACCACCACTCTCCATAATGAAGCACTCTGTTCCTATCATTAAGATTAGTGCCTGGCGGGCAGAATTCATATTTGTCGCCGGAAAAGCATATTGCTGTGCCATCACAGGTTAAGAATTCTTCGAATCCGGGGGCAGTTATAGGAAAATCGCGATATATTACATCAAGCATAGGTTCAGCAGACGTATTTTCCGGCGGGTCGCATATTCTGCATTTTTCTGAGTCATCGTTATCTGACGAGCAGGAAAGGGTGAATGCCAAAGCAAGTGCCAATCCTGCCGCCAGTGTGAGTTTATGAACTTTGTTCATGGTGATTCTCCGTTTTATTTTACCGCTATGCGCAGTGTTTGGTTGTTGATTTTGATTATGTACACGCCTTTTGTCTGAACTTTTATAATGAGTTGAGAGTGGGGGAGAAGTTGAGAATTGAGAGTTGAGAGTTGAGAGTTATAAATGCGCTTTCCTTGCAAGTTGTACACTTTTACTTTTGCACCTTGGGGGAGGTTTTGTAGGACTATGGTGTTGCCTATTGCCCGTGCGCTTATGTTGCTTGCGGTGATTTGGGGTAAGAGGGCTGGGGTATTGCCGTCTTGTGTTATCGCTACATCGCTAATTCTGATAAAACCCTCGTTATCGCCATTCTTGTATGAAATGCCAAACTTATCGTTATCATCAATAGCCCAAACAACTGTTGTTACGGTTGGCGATTTACTCAAATGAGTATTTGTACCTTTAGTATAAACAAACGGACCTACGCCAGACTTGTTCCATGCGATTATAACGCCATTGTTAGGGGCAGGAAAGTTGCCTGCGTTAAGATTGTGTGAGCCAGAGACAACGGTAAAGATATCTGAGCCCGTTCCAGCAATAACACCGCTGTTCATAGCAAAAGTATTTCCGTATCCTACATTTACCCCGTTGCCGTAGCCTGCTGCGTTTCCGCTGATTTCACCGCCAACCATGGTAAATGTGCCATATACTCTCACTGTTTCCCCATCCACTGCTATAAATATCTCGCCAACATCCACTCCGCCGCCACTGTAGTTTGCTATGTTTCCGTTAATTTTACCGCCAGTCATGGTAAATGTACCGCCACTAACTCGTACTCCGCCGCCGCTGTAATTCGCTATGTTTCCGCTGATTTCACCGCCGCTCATAGTGAAAGTGCCGCCATTGTTGACACTCACCCCGCCGCCGCTGCTGCTTGTTGCTGTGTTCCCGCTTATCTCGCCGCCAGTCATAGTAAATGTACCGCCACTAACTTGTACTCCGCCATCAAAACTTGCCGTATTATTCCGCACAACCGCACCATCATTCATAACGAAGGTGCCGCCATCTCTGACCATCACCAATGAACCATAGCTATTCTCAAAATCACCATTGCTATCACCGTCAATAATAATGTCTTCCAAAATAAGTGCTGCGTCTAGAGACACGGTGAATAAATCGCCACCCACGCCACGCCTGAGAATAACAGGTTCAGCTGGGTTTACACTGCGGATAATAAGAGCAGCGCCATTAGCATTTTCTGGAATATTCACAGGCAAGCTTAGTGTAAGGTCTTGACCCGCTTCAACAATCACATCTTCCAAACTCCATTTGTAAGCCGCTATCTGTCTATAAAAATCGCTAACAACACTGTCTTCATCTGGTTTAATATTGATTATGATGCTTTGATCATCATTGTATGTTCCGGAACCCGCTCCATCGCCGCCAACGCCAGGATTTAAAGCGGTAGTCACGAAATATCCGTCAAACAAGCCGCCCCATCCCCAATTGAAATGGAACTTGCCTGCGCCGTCATACCCGTCGAGTATAAAAGCATGACCGCTTTCATCGTTTCTTCCGGTATAATATACCGGCATACCGGCATTTATCTGCTCCATCAGCATTGTTTCCCATGCAGCGTCATTATAATTTTCGCGTTGCCTATGCTGAATACTTCTATCGTATCCGAAATAAGCAGTCAATGCCATCGGGACATCGCGGCTATACGCCCCGCTGCCAGTCGGGCTATAATCCATTTGCACGCTTACCCCAGCGTGGTACATCAGGGTAGCTACGGCATCTTCTTGTATAATCATAGCGTTACTGGTATAGGAATTAAGCATGTTATCCCAATCATATTCAACATCGAAATTCACAGACGGCACATTTATTTCATGTGTTCCTGTTGTATATGCCTCGCTCCAGCCATAACCCCGCACTGGATGATTGTGAAATTTCATAATCTGCGCCATTGCCGTTGCTACGCAGCCAGTAACGCTACGATTGGAACCATCCATTGGAGCCATGTTATTATACGGCGCTCTTTGGTTCCACTTCGTTTGTATCAGCGGTTCAACTATGCCTGCCGATGCAGAGATATCTCCATCAATATACCTCTCCCACTCCCGCCGCACAGCCTCGGTCTGCTCAATGCCATGCTCCTGTGCCCAGGTAATTTGTTGCTGTAAATGGCTCATCCAATACGCAAAATTCGGCGGCAGATTACTTTCGTCGTAGTTTCCGTTATCTGAATAACCTAATACTGGCTTTACTACATCATCGCCAGCTACAATCACAAAACCGCCATTGCTATCTTCGTTTATGCTGAATACATAATAGTGCACAATATCTTCTGGCTCGCTTTGCAGCATACGCACGCCTGCTTTTTGCTTTTGTCTCTTAGCAGCATGCTTCAAGCGAACGTTCTCTTTTGCTCGCTGCCCATGTTTTTTTTCTACGAAGCGCTGCGCCAGCCTTTCGGCCTTTTCAAGCTCCACTTTTTTTGCTTGCACTGCTACTGGCGCAATAAAAATTGCAGCGCAGAGAATAAAAAGCAAACCATTTCTATTGTTCATTTCAATACCCTCACTATGTTTCTGCTTCCAATCTTAAATACATATATCCCATTAGATACGTTTACTTTGACTGTGGCAAAACGCGTGTTCACATGTTCCGATGATATTAATTTT
>JAITFT010000175.1 GCA_031281155.1 Candidatus Fibrimonadaceae bacterium | reverse complement strand
TCAGTTTTTATGTTATTATTTTTTTGGTTATTCAAATCGGCATGTTCGGTTATGTCGGCATGTTGCGCCTAAACGAAATTACAGACAAAATGTACGGCAATTTCGTTACGGTGGTTACAAATGAAGAGGAGCGGCAAATAGCTCTTGAAAGCAAAATGCTATCGGACCATTTTTTTGGAATTATTACAACGGTATTTATCGTCGTTGTGCTTATTTCTATCGGGGTTGGCATAATTCTGGTGCGTTACTTATCCGGAAATATTAGTAAACCGTTAACCGCACTTTCAAATTTTATGCAAAAAGCGAGCACGACCGGCGACCTTACCGATACGACTGAAGAAGCGAAGATACTGGAACGGTTTAGGAACAATGGGGATGAAGTAGGGAAACTGATTATTCACTTTGAGGAGTTCAGCAACTATAAAAATATGGCGGATGAACGTATTCGGGTTATGCTTGATGCAAACCCTCATATCAACGTCCTGTTCGATAATAATTTTAATATTATTGACTGCAATCCCGCCGCTATCGAATTTATGGGGTTTGAAACAAAAGAAGATTTAATCGCCGGATGTATCGAGCGTATTAGAAAAAGTGTCCCGGCGGTTCAGTCAGATGGGAGCGCTTCGATTATGCTGGACCAAGCGCTTATGGACGCTGCGAAGGAAGGTTATTATAAGTTTGAACAAGAAGTATTCATAGGCGGCACAAAACGATATATAATCGTAGAATGTAAAAAGGTTCCATATGCAAACAGCTTTGCCATCGTGACATATCTTAACGATATGAGCGAAATTCGAGCGAAAGAAGCGGAAGCAGCCCGCGCGCATGAGCTGAACAAAGTGCAAATTACAAAGCTGAACTTGTTGCTTCAAGCCACTAAGCAAGCTTTATGGGAAATAGAAATCATAAATAACGACATGGGCAATCCTGAGTATATTCCTACTTGGTCTAACGATTTCAGGCACCTGCTAGGATATACGGACGAGAACGATTTTCCCAACATCCTTGACAGTTGGAATGACTGCATTCATCCCGATGATAAGCCCAAGGTTTTTGATAGCTTTGACAGACATCTGCTTGATAAAACCGGCAATACACCATATGAATTAGAGTACAGGGCATTTAGGAAAAACAATGAGTGCGCCTATTTCAGGGACATATGCACGACCATAAGGGATAAAGACGGTAATCCTGTACATGTTATCGGCTCGGTGACAGATATTACCGAGCAAAAACAAATGCAGATGGAGCTTGAACGGCAGAATAAAAAAGTGTTAGAGCAAGCCCATTGGTATATGTCAATCCTTGATGCCACGCCGCTTCCGATTACCGTTACCGACTCAGATATGAACTGGTCATTCGTCAATAAGGCAGTAGAAGACTTTTTGGGAATGAAACGCGAAGATATGATGGGCAAGCATTGTTCAAACTGGAATTCCCCAATCTGCAATACCCCCGATTGCGGTATAGCTCGCGTAAAACGCGGCTTGAAACAAACATTTTTTACCCATCATGGCTCTTCTTATCAAGTAGAGATTGAGATATTAAAGAACATGGACGGAGATGCGGCAGGGTTCATTGAGGTTATACAAGATGTAACAATGGTCGAAACATTAGCAAAACAGCAAGCGGAAGCCGAAAGTCAAGCTAAGTCCAGATTTTTGGCAACTATGAGCCACGAAATTCGCACACCCATGAATGCCGTAATCGGCATGACAGCAATCGGCAAATTAACAGATGACATCAAGAAAAAAGACCACGCTTTTGATAAGATTGAAGTAGCTTCAAAACACCTGCTTGGTATCATTAACGATATTCTTGACTTTTCAAAGATTGAATCAGGCAAATTTGAACTGTCACATACCAGCTTTGAATTTGAGAAAATGCTTCAAAGAGTCGCAGACATCATCAATCTTCGTGTAGACGAGCGTCGGCAGAAATTATACATAAGCATAAGCAAGAATATACCGCACACACTCATAGGCGACGACCAAAGGCTTTCACAGGTTATAACCAATCTTTTATCCAATGCCATAAAATTTACGCCGGAGGAGGGTACGATTCGCCTTGAATCTCAGCTAATATCAGAGGAAGGCAGCATGTGCCGTTTGCAAATTAGTGTTGAGGATACGGGAATCGGTATCACCGACGAGCAGAAAGAACGCCTTTTTCAATCCTTTGAACAGGCTGAGTCCGGTACGTCGCGCAAATACGGCGGCACGGGGCTTGGGCTTCCCATTTCAAAACACATAGTAGAGTTAATGGACGGGGATATACGGATAGAGTCGGAGCAAGGGAAAGGCTCTAAGTTTATAATAACCGTATTGCTGGAGCGCGGCACGGAAGAAAAAAAGCGGCAGCTTGATGATAGCATTAATTGGGAAAATGTCCGTATTTTTGTTGTGGACGACGAGCCGGATATCCGCGAGTTTTTTACGGCTGTTTCCGAAAACCTTGGCATTGCCTGTTCGGTTGCCGCAAGCGGCGAGGAAGCGCTTGAAATGTTGAAGGATGATGACGATTACAGCATATACTTTATTGACTGGATGCTTCCCGGCATGAATGGTGGCGAGCTTGCCCGGCGGATACATGAAAAAGCGGTGCAGAACTCTATTGTTATTATCTTTTCCTCGGTCGATTGGAGCACCATAGAGGATGAGGCGCGTGCCGCATGTACGGATAAATTCCTCCCGAAACCGTTGTTCCCGTCGGTAATTTCTGATGTTATAAATGAGTGTATGGGAAAAGAGCATGATATGGGACAGGATAGCTATGCCGGTTATGAGGATGATTTCTCCGGATATAAGCTGTTGCTTGTAGAGGACATAGAAATAAATTGTGAAATCATCCTGTCATTGCTTGAACCCACGCACCTGAATATTGAATGTGCAGAAAACGGTGCGCGAGCGGTCGATATGTTTACGGCGGCGGCTGGCAATTATGATATGATACTCATGGATGTCCAGATGCCGGAAATGGACGGCTATGAGGCTACACGTAAAATTAGGACGCTTGATATTCCTAACGCAAAAACCATCCCTATAATTGCCATGACGGCGAATGTTTTTCGTGAGGACATTGAAAAATGCCTTGATGTCGGCATGAATGGTCATCTGGGAAAACCTATAGACTTTAACGAGGTTATTAAAAAACTAAGACAATATTTATCGAAACGATAAAGCACCAATACCTAGAACGTTAGGCGAAATTTTGCCTTGGCGTTAAATACAGGTGTATAATATATCATACAGTATAAAAATAAATTCTAAATACACTTACAAAAACATTGCCATATACAAAGGCAGGGTGACTTTTTTTCCTGTTTGTCCTACATTGCCGGAAATTAGTTTGTATCCCACTTTTTTATCCGGGTTTGATAACATTTTATCCAGGGAAATTGAAGGTCCAGTTCCGGCTTTAACCTCGATGGGGATTACTGTGCCTTTGCCGTTTAACAAAAACTCTATTTCCTGCGAATTATTATCAGCCTTGTAGTAATTTAGCTTAATATTCTTTTTTATCAATATATCCGCTATCAAACTTTCGTAAATACCGCCCTTGGCAGGTCCTTTAAATGTATTTTCTATTATTTCTTTTTTTATTTCAAAGCCGTACATTGCAACAAGTAAACCAATATCGTTAAGATATATTTTATATTGATCTTCTCGCTCATAAGCCGCAAGCGGGAAAGATGGAGTTGATACATTAAAACAAAAACGTATTAAATTCGCATCGCGCAGCCATTCCAGGCTGTTTGCGTATTTTCTTGCCGTTGCGTTTTTTTCGACAACAGAAAATTGAAATTTTTTGTGCTCTTTGGCAAGCTGCCGTGGCACAGAAAGAAAACAGTTTCTGGCTTTTGGTTTTTCTGTCATCGATGCATATTTTGAAATATCATCTATAAAACTGTTAATAATTTTTTCTTGTTCTTTTTGAACATCGCTAAAATTATTGGTTTCCAGATAGCGGTTTACCACCGCAGGCATTCCGCCAATAACAGCATATTCGCGAAAATACTTCATCATCTGTAATTGCATGGATTCAGGAACTTTTTCAAGACGGTCAAAGTATTCTTTAACATAAGCAATTGCCTGTTCGCCCAAACCAATTGCCCACAAAAACTCTTCAAAATCCAAAGAGTGCATTTCTATTTGAGCTTCATACCCAACCGGCACAGAAGATATCTCTCCATAATTTATACCCAAAAGCGAGCCGGACGCAATGATGTCGTATTTATTATCCAATGCCAAAAATTTCAAAGCTGTACGGGCATTAGGACAATCCTGAATTTCATCAAGAAAAATCAGAGTTTCGCCCGCAGTCAGTTCCATGTTAAGAAAGTTTAGCGATATTTTTTTGTAAATTTCGTCAGCCTCAAGGCTTCCGTCAAAAATAGCCTTTAAGTTCGGGTTTTCCAGAAAGTTGATATATATGTAGTTTTTGTAAAATTCCCTGCCAAATTTGTCAATTATGAAGGTTTTCCCTATCTGCCTTGCCCCTTTAACAAGCAAACATTCGTTTTTTTTGTTGGTTTTCCAGTTTATTAAGTCTTGTAAAATTCGCCTGTGAAGCATTTCAGCCCTCTGA
>JAITFT010000167.1 GCA_031281155.1 Candidatus Fibrimonadaceae bacterium | reverse complement strand
GGCGATAACAAAACAGCAACGCGCAATGTGCCCTGGTCGATAGCGAAAGCAAAAATCACCGCCCCAACGGCAGCAACGGGTCTTGTTTACACCGGCAGCGAGCAATCCGCCGAAATAGCAGCCAATGCCGCCTACGAAATCACTGGCGACATTTCCGCAACCAACGCCGGCAGCTACAACGCAACGGTTGCGCTCAACGACAAAGCCAACTATGAGTGGGAAGACGGCACAACCACCGACTTGGAATTGCCCTGGTCGATAGCGAAAAAAGGAGTAGCCCAGCCAATGCTCGGCGGCGACCTTTCCGCAGTCTTTGACGGCAGCCCAAAAACAGCGACTTTGGCAACAAGCGACTATTACGAAACCGAAAGCTCGCTCAGCGAAACAAACGCAGGCAATTTCAACGTGATAGTAACCTTGAAAGACCCGGCAAATCACAAATGGAACGAGAAAGCAGAAGACGAATCGGGCGCTCTCACTCTGCCCTGGTCGATAGCGAAGGCAGACGGCACAACAGCCCCCGATTACACAGCTCCAGCAACCCAAACAGCAAAAAGCGACGAAACCCTAGCAAACGTAGAACTTCCAGAAGGCTGGAAATGGGATGCCGATCCAACAACGCCAGTCGGCGAAATCGGCCCAAACCCGCACAAAGCCACCTTCACCCCAGCCAACGCAAACTACAGCACAATAGCAAGCGCAGACTGGACAATAGAAGTAAGCGATGCCACATCCATCTTTGCAAATCGGGAAAATCCTAAAATCGGGGCTATCGGGGTTCAGACATACTACACCCTCAAAGGCACCCCGCTCGGCACCACCAAGCCCACTGCCCCTGGCGTATATCTCGAGAAACACGGCAAATACACACGAAAAATAGCGGTACGCTAATCCCACCCCGCAAACTTAAACTCAAAGCGCCCCTCCACGGAGGGGAATTTTTGCAAAATCCACTCCCTAATCCCCAGCGAGTAAATCAGCGTTTTCTATATTACCTAAATGAAAACTATTTTTGTCGTAGATGACAGCACGGTTAATCTTACAATGGCTAAACAAGCCTTGGAAGATAAATACCAAGTGCTGACATTGCCTTCCGCCGCAAAGATGTTTACCTTGCTGGAAAAGGTAATGCCAGACCTTATACTGCTAGATATCCAAATGCCAGAGGAAGATGGCTTTAGTGCCATTGAAAAACTGAAAAAAAACAAACGAACGGAAAATGTTCCTGTGATGTTTTTAACCGCTTCAATGGACGAAAAAACAGAAGCGCATGGTCTTTCCCTTGGAGCGGTGGATTTTGTTTCCAAACCAGTTTCGCCTGCAGTGCTGAATAACCGCATCTCCCACCACATTCACATCGACGAAATGATTCGCGATAGAACAAAGCGGCTGGAACGTTTGCAAAACAGCGTGCTGTCGGTAGTAGCAGATATGGTGGAAAGCCGTGATAAAATAACCGGGTGGCACGTAGAACGAACCACAGCTTATGTCCGCATACTCATAGAATCCATGAGGCAGCGCGGCGTATATGTAGAAGACATGAAAAACTGGGATTTAGACAGAGTCGTTCCGTCTGCGCGCCTGCACGATTTAGGTAAAATTGCCATATCAGATTTAATTTTGAATAAACCGAGCAAGCTCACCACCGAGGAATTTGAAAAAATCAAAACCCATGCCACAGAAGGCGAACAGATTATCGATCACATGATTGCCAGAACAGGTGAAGAAATATTTTTGCACCACGCCAAGCTTTTCGCAGGTTACCACCACGAACGCTGGGACGGCAAAGGCTATCCGCATGGGCTTGCCGGAACAAGTATTCCGCTAGAAGGCCGCATTATGGCAATAGCCGATGTATTCGACGTGCTTGTCTCCGAGCGGCCATACAAAAAAGCCTTCAGCTACGACGAAGCGGTATCCATTATCATGGCAGATGCCGGCAAACACTTCGATCCGAATATTGTCGAAGTTTTTTACGAAGAAAGGCATAAATTCAAAGAGGTTTTAATGCGTTTATGCCACTGAAAAAAACATTTCGCTATATGCGTTCTATGCGTTCAAGACATTCAATGTATCTGCAAGTTTTGTTCGTATTCATTGCATTCGCTATTATAATTGTTTCAAGCTATTTCTTTATGAGCAATATTGAGCGTGAACACCTAAGGCGCGATGCCAAAGAGGTATTCCGTTCCAGGCAAGCTCAAATTACGGCTGATTTATCGGAACCAAAAGCTGTGCTCGATGCTGTTTCGCACAATATGCGCCGCTTGATCTTGCAAGAAAACGATAAGCATGCCGCGCTAGATTATATGCTTGACATATCCAGCCATCTTTTGAACGATGAAAAACGCAAAATTTTTGTCAACGGCATTTATGTAGTTTTTGATGCATTCGACGAAGGATACTACAACAGCGTTAACTGGATACCGCCTAGCGATTATCAACCCAGAGAGCGGCCATGGTATAAAATGGCTGTAGAGGCAAATGGCAATATAGCAGCTACAGTGCCTTATGTGGACTTGGTGTCAAACGAAGTTATTATGACTTATGCACAGCGTATTTTTAACGAAAACGGCGAGCCTCTAGCTGTAGTATGCCTAGATATATTGCTTAATAGCATTATTGAAAACGCTATTGTAACGCGTTTGACTGAAAACAGCTACGGCATGTTGCTAAACGAACAGCTAGATATTATGGCTCACCCTTCAAGGTCAATGTTGGGCAAAAAAATGCACGAAGTGAGCAGTGAAGTTGCAAGCCTTGCAGGTAAATTAAAGCGCAAGCAAAGCATAAGCGGAGCAGATGTAAAAAATTATAGAGGCGAAAAAACCGTAGTCTCTTTTTGGCGCTTAGAAAATGGTTGGTATTTGGGCATAATGACACCTAAAAACGAATATTATCGAGGCATTAGACTGATAGCGCTCATACTCAGCGCGCTGGGTATATCAATGGCGGTGATATTAAGCATTGTTTTGATGCACCTTACTGCATCTAGAGATAAAACAGAAAGCGAATTGCGTTTGGCGCGAGATGCCGCAGAAGCAAGCAATAGAGCCAAGAGCAGGTTTCTTGCCACCATGAGCCACGAAATTCGCACTCCGCTGAACGTTGTTTTGGGCACAGCAGAAATCAATATGCAAAGCGAGGTTCTTTCACCCGAAACAAAAGAAGAATTTGAAAGAATTCATCATTCCAGCGATTTGCTTTTGCGCATAATTAACGATATATTAGATTTGTCAAAAATAGAAGCAGGGAAACTGGAACTCAACCCCGCTCAATACAGCAGCATAAGCCTTATTCAAGATGCAGTGCAATTGAATATGATGCGCGCCGGCAGCAAGCCAATTGAATTCAAAATCAAAGTAGATGAAAATATACCCTCTGAGCTGGTAGGCGATGACCTTCGCATTAAGCAAGTCTTGAGCAATTTATTGTCCAATGCTTTCAAATATACCAAAAGCGGAGAAGTTACCTTATCGGTTTCCGCTGAATCCAAATACAACGATTTTACAAAGCTTATTTTCAGCGTGAGCGATACAGGGCAGGGCATGACCGCTAAACAAGTGCGAGGATTGTTCAACGAATACTCTCGCTATAATACAGAGGCAAACCGCTTTATTCAAGGTGCAGGGCTTGGGTTAAATATTGCCAATCGTTTAATAAAATTGATGGCTGGCGAAATTTCAGTTTCGAGCAAGCCAGGCAAAGGCTCAACCTTTATAGTGCGTATTCCGCAAAAAGTAGCAGATTCAAAGCCTCTTGGCAAAGAGTTGGCAGAAAATTTGCAGCAGCGTAAATTCAGCAATGTATCGCAAATAAAAAAGAGACAGATTGCTTACGAAAACATGTCTTATGGCAAAATTCTAGTTGTGGACGACGTAGAAATGAATTTATATGTTGCCAAAGGATTGATGCAGCCTTATGGCTTGTTTATAGATTTTGCCCACAGCGGTTTCGAAGCAATTAAAAGAGTTAAAGCCGGCAATATATACGACATTATATTCATGGATTATATGATGCCGGAAATGGATGGCATTGAAGCTACCAAGCAAATTAGAGAGGCTGGGTACAAACAGCCCATTGTTGCGCTAACAGCCGATGCAGTAGTAGGCCAAATGGAAATATTCCTCGAGAATGGTTTCGATGATTTTATTTCAAAACCCATTGATATTCAGCAGCTAGATATTATTTTGAAAAAAATGGTTCGCGATAAGCAAAGCCCTGAAATAATAGAAGAAGCGCAGCGGCAAAAAACAGCAAAACTAACAGTGCCTAAAACAGATCCCGTGCTATTTGCATATTTTGTGCAAGATGCCAGAAAATCCTTAGCGGTTTTTGAAAAGACTCTCAAAAACATAGACAACGCAACAGATGAAGATTTAGGCCTGTTTACGGTGCATGTTCACGCCATGAGAAGCAATTTGGTGAACATCGACGAAAAAGGTACAGCAGAATTTGCCTTTTCTTTAGAACAGGCAGGCAAAGAACGAAACAAAAATGCAATACGAACCAAAACACCAAAATTAATTGATATTTTATGGACTATTGTCCGTAAAATTGAAGCTGAAGCAAAAGTAGAAACAGCAGCAACTCACGATGAGAACGCAGACTACTTGCGAGAACAGTTGAAAGTTATTGGCGAGGCCTGCGCAAATTACAATGCCAGAACCGCCAATGCTACGCTTGCAAATTTGAAAAAAATGTCGTGGACTTGCGAAACGCAAGCGCTTCTTGAACAAATTGCCGAGCATATTTTATACAGTGACTTTGAAGAAGCAAATGCACTTGCAAAAAAATACGGAGAATCTCAAAAATGAGCAACAACGAAATGCTAAGTGAATTGGAGCGCTGTCGTGCCGCTATGGAATACGACCTGATGAAGTACAAGCTAACAAGCGACACGCTCGGCATTGCGCTATGGGATATGGACGTTGTTAGCGGAGACCCTATCAATCCGAACAACAAGTTCACATGGTCGCAGGAATTTCGCAATATGCTGGGTTTCTCCGATGAATCCGATTTTCCAAACGTGCTGTACAGCTGGAGCGATCGGTTGCACCCAGAAGACAAGGAAATGACTCTTAGCGCTTTTGCAGCGCATATAGTCGATCGCACCGGGAAAACGCCTTATGATCTTGAATACCGTCTTTTGCTAAAAGACGAAAGTTATCGGAGTTTTCGCGCATTTGGAACCACGCTGAGAGATAGCGAAGGCGTTCCGCTCAGAGTAGCCGGCGCACTGGAAGACATAACCGAAAAAAAACAAATGGAAGAAAAACTTGCATACCGCGAAAAGCTGCTGGATGCATTAGATGAAATGGACATAATGCTCCTTTCGCATAAAAGCAAAACTTTTGATGAAATTATGAGCGACAGCTTAAAGCCAATTGCCGAGGCAGCAGATTTAGATACGATTGTCATTTATGTTGTTGTTGGCGCTGATTCTGGTAAAAATTTTAGGCAAATGTATCGCTGGGACAAAGTAGAAGGAGGAGCGACTGCCCTAGATAAAAAGCTAAAATATTGGCCCGATACTCCTGTAATTAAAAAATGGAAAGCGATTTTATCAAAAAACAAGGTTGTGAATACACATGCCGGCAAAATGTCTGCAGAGGAATCGGCTTTTTTAAGCACCTACGATGTAAAATCCATATTGCTTACGCCTATATTCGTAAGCAATGAGATTTGGGGAGCTATTGCCTATCAAGACCATGTCGAAGAGCGGTGTTTCGATAGCGATTGCATAAACTTTCTAAGCTCCGCTGCGCGCCTGTGCGCCAATGCCATCATAAGGCATGAAAAAAAACAAGACACTATAAAACTCTTGAAATCACTCGAAAAACGCGAGAAAATGGCTAGCACGCTGAATCAGGCGGCAGAGAAATTCCTTTTGCAAAAAGAAAGCTCATTCGAAAAAACAATGACAGCAGGCGTGAAATTGATTGTTGATGTGCTGGATATAGACAGATTTTCTCTATGGAGTAATTTCGTAATGTCCGATGGCTTGTACGCCTCTCAAATTTACCGCTGGGATAAAGATTCCGGTGGCACCACAACTCCAACTGTAGGCTTGGAAGCTGTCGCTTATTCCAAGCTTGCGCCGCATTGGGAAGAACTTTTTAAAGATGGCAAAACTATTAACAGCCCTGTAAGCCTCTTGCCCGAGGCTGCCACTCTAAAATCCTTCGGTGTTGTGTCGGCTTATGTTACACCGCTGATTATTAACAATGAAGTTTGGGGCTTTGCACTTTTTGAAGACCGTCATATTGAACGTTATTTCGATGAAGAGAGCACTGAAATGATGCGCTCTGCGGCATTTTTATGCGCAAATACCGTTATAATGAACGAAAAGACCCAAAGCATTGTTAAAGCCCTGGAAGCACTCAAAAATCGCGAAAAAATGCTCGCTTATCAATTAGAGCAGCAAAGATTAGTATCTGAAATATCAAAAAATTTCGTTTCATTTGGTGATACCTGCTCGCTTATAAACGAAGCAATAGGCAAGCTAGGAAAAAGATTTAGTGCTTCTAGAATGTTTATTGTAAGCATAGATTACGAGCACAAAGATATTAAAGCAGAGTACCAATGGTATGCAAACAACGATGTGCCAAGGTTTAAGAGCGAACGCAACTTCGACATTTTCAGCATGATTATAAGTTCTTTCCCGAAATACTTAACCGAAGGCTCTATGGTGCCTACCGTTTCATGCAAAAATACTGCCAAAGAAAAAAACTTCGAAATGCTGAAAACAATTGATTTAATTTCATTTATCTGCACGCCGCTTTATATTGAAAGCAGCTTGTGGGGAGTTATTATTGTTGCGGATTGCTTTACGCCACGTGATTGGTCAGAAGACGAAGAATCATTTTTTGCCATGACATCAAGCATAATTGCGGGAGCAATTATGCGCAACATTTACGAAGCAAAGCTGAAAGAAACGATTATCAAGGTAACAAATTTAAGCAAGGCAAAAGATGAATTCCTGTCTAAAATAAGCCACGAAATACGCACACCCATGAATGCTATTTTGGGCCTTACCGGAATTCAACTGCAAAACGAAGCTCTTCCGCACGGAACAAGAGAAGGATTGAACATAATCTATAATTCAGGATACTCCCTGCTTCGCATAATCAACGATTTGCTTGATTTATCCAAAATAGAGGCGCAAAAACTTGAAATAGTTCCTGCTAAATATAGAATAGCCAGCCTTATCAACGATACTGCCCAACTCAACATGATGCGAATTGAAAGCAAGCCAATTGAATTCAAGCTTGAAATAGCCGATAACATTCCTACTGAATTTTTTGGAGATGAGCTTAGAATAAAGCAAATACTGAACAACATTCTCTCAAACGCATTCAAATATACAGACAGCGGGGAAGTTTCCATGTCTGTTTCCGCAGAAAAAAACGAAGATGAAAGTTCAGATATTATGCTGACTTTCAGCGTAAGCGATACAGGGCATGGCATGGCAGAGGAACATCTGCACAAAATATTCGATGAATATTCTCGTTTCAATTTAGCAAGCACCAACATGATCGAAGGCACAGGCTTGGGCATGACCATTACGCGAAGTTTGGTAAACCTTATGCAAGGCAGCATTGCCGCCGAAAGCGAGCTTGGCAAAGGCTCCGTATTCACAATTCGCTTGCCGCAAAAAAGCCTTGGAAGCGATTTTTTGAGCAAGGGAGTAATAGAAAACTTAAAAAAATTCCGCGTAAGCAGTTCATCGAAAAAAATCAATGTTACTCGCGAGCCAATGCCTTATGGCAAAGTTTTAATTGTTGACGATGTGGAATCCAACTTATATGTTGCCAAGCGTATTTTAGATCCTTATGGTTTATCTGTTGAAACGGTCACGAGCGGTTTTGAAGCAATAGAAAGAGTCGAAACCGGCTGTATTTACGATATTATATTTATGGATCACATGATGCCCAAAATGGATGGCATTGAAGCCGTGAAAATTATACGCGAGCTTGGCTACACGCATACTATTATTGCATTAACTGCAAACGCCGTTGCCGGGCAGGCAGAAGTCTTTTTAGAAAATGGTTTCGATAGCTTTGTTTCCAAACCCATAGATGTTTACCATCTAAATGCCGAGCTTAATAAATTTATTCGCGACAAACAACCGCCAGAAGTCATCGCAGAAGCACGCAGGCAAAAAAATGAAGGAAACGCTGCGCTGAACGGGCAAAAAGCAGATAACGCCGCTTTGCATTCAACTTTTGTGCAAGATGCCGAAAAGGTATTGCTGGTTTTTGAATCTACGCTTGAAAATATTGAAGGCGTTTCAGATGTTGATTTGCGTTTATTCACCGTTAGTGTTCACGCCATAAAAAGCGCCCTTATGAACATTGGAGAGATTGCGCTTTCGCAGCTGGCCTTTACTTTGGAAAAAGCCGGCAAAGACCACGACAAACGCATCATAAAAGCCCAAACCCAAGATCTCATAGATTCCTTGCGCATAATCATCAAAAGAATTGAATCAGAATCAGAAGCCACTGCAACCACCGACGAAGACACCAGTTTTCTGCACGAGCAACTAAAAATCATCAACAAAGCCTGCCAAAGCTACGATGCCCGAACCGCCAACAAAGCCCTGTCCGACTTGAGAAAATTGTCTTGGACAAAAGAAACCAAAACTCTTCTAGACAAAATCGCAAACTGCATTCTATTGAGCGAATTTGAGGAAGCAGGTGAGTTTGCAAAATCGTTGTAGGGGCCAATGCGCAATCGTTTCATGCCCCGTACCTTAGTCATTGCGTTTTTGGTGCTGCTTGGTTGCGGCGAGTGGGTTGATGCTCCGGTTGGAAGGGTTAGCTGTTCTTTTAGAGGGTCTTTTTTCGATCTTTTTTTTGAAGACTGGCTTCCGGCGGGGCGCAAGCCAGTAAAGTTTGCTGCTGGAAATAACGGAAACATTCTTTATATTTTGGATAATTCCTCTGGCGTGCATTCTTATAGAAGGGATAATTTATATGATTGCACTTTTGAGTTTGAAAGATCTCACGATTTTATTAGGCGCTTGGACGATGTTTTTTATGCGACCAATGGTTTTTATGTTCAAGAGGGGCAAAGTTTAAAATTTATGGACGAATCGGAAGCGTGCTATGCCAGCGATGGAGTTTTTGCCATTAACAGGAATGAGCTTGGAGTTGGCGGCAATTTGAGAATAGAAACCTGGTCAATAGCAACAAGGCCTTGTGTTAGGGGGCCAACAATAGCATCGCAGAGAATCTTGGCATTGGGTTCGGCAAACGGCGAATACTACGCTGCAGAAGGCGACGCCTTCGCTACCGAGCCTGCTAACTTAACCTTTTACCGAAACAGAACGCTAATTCGCAGAGAGCCTTTGTCCACGCTCCCAGGCAACGAAAAAAACTTCTGCTCCGCAGACCGAATAACTGCAAACAACCACGGCATTTACCTCTTAGATAAAAAATGCGGAAAAATCGGCGTTTTCCATAACGATGCTGTTTGGCGAAAAACCATAAGACTCGACTCGCTAGGCATAAGAAACCCCCTAGACATAACTGCCGCTGAACATTCCTACATTTTCATTTTGCACGACCGGGGCGTTGACAGGGTGAATGTGTTTTGAGCTAGCTCACCACCTGAAATAACAAGTTGCGGGGGCAGGACTTGAACCTACGACCTTCGGGTTATGAGCCCGACGAGCTACCAACTGCTCCACCCCGCTAAGGGTATAAGCTATAATATAGCAAATTATTTTTGCTTTGTAAAGGGGGAAAATTGCAAGGTGGACTTTGACTAGGGTATTTTTTTAGAAAAAATCCCCAGCTACCCCTCAACCAAGCTTATAACCGCCATTTCAGCGCAAGAAGTATGCAGGGGGCGTGTCTGGCTTTTGTTTGCGTTTCCGAATGTGGCTGCCGCTCACGGGCAGCGAGTGGGTTGGGAGCATTCCCGGGCAGGAACAGAGTGCCTAATCCCTCACACAGCGCACAGAGAGGAAGGATGTTTTTACGTAGCCGTGCCCATACGCATAGCTGGTATCGTAGTACACACCTTGATAGTAAGCGAAATTTGTCGCAATTCTCCGTGTTGGCATCAACAAGGCGACTGCCTTCACCGCACTTACTACCACAAACATCGTAATTCAAATTCTCTGCCATCCAAGTTTGCTCGCCAATTTGCACATAAACATACTTTTTACCGTCTCG
>JAITFT010000127.1 GCA_031281155.1 Candidatus Fibrimonadaceae bacterium | reverse complement strand
CTCGGCGAACCCTCCCCAGTCGATATTTTGGGTCAGTTCGTAATGCCCATCGAGCGGATAATCCTCATCCACCCCAATTTTTTGGAGTTCCATAAATGACGAAAGCGGGATAATTTCACTCCCATTCGCCCCAACCGCCGCAGCCAAAACTGCAGCCATAGGTAAAATTAATAAAAATCTTTTCATGCTTATGAATATACATTAAAATCTGAAATTTGAGCTTATTTTTTTTTTAAACACTGATTTTTGTCAAAAAAGTGTGATATATAGGTGTGTGTATGGGGCTAGCTCCGAGGGAGTGGCAAAAACTGTAGTTTTAAACCACAACGTTCGGCAGCGAGAACATAAAATCTAAACCGCTGTCCCTGCCATTGCGCAATGGTTACTCATGACATAACGTATTGTTAATCATACGATCGTCCACCTTGTAAAGCCAATTCGGAACAGTTCCGTATTCCATGGCCATATAAGTTTCGCCGGTTATCGGCCTCCCGCAAACTTTTTTCTAGGAGCGGGGGCTTTTTGTTTTAAAAATTTTGTATCTTCTTCGTAACATTGCTTTTCTAAAGGGGGTACATTTTGATTTTGCGAAAGTTTTTTACGCTTGCTGCTTTGCTCTTCTCAATGGTTTTTGTTCTAAGCTGCTCAGGCGGCGGCAACGGTAACGGCGGCGAAATTGATCCAAACGATGGATTAGATAGAGAACTTGATAATCTAGGCTTGGAAAATTCTATTGTAATTCAATTTAATAACGGAACGCCAACTATAAGCAACCCATATAAAAACGAAGTTACAGTTTCGTTAAGCGAAGATAATGTAGTTGTAAAAATCAGCGCAAATACCGAATACAACTTGGTTGTCAGTGGAGCCACCAGCAATGGCTCGCTCAAGATTTATGGCGTACACAATATTGGGCTTTATTTAAACGGCGTAAATATCACAAACCCTGTAGGGCCAGCTATAAATATTCAAAGCGGCATGGAGATAACCGTTCACTTGGTTGGCGGAACAAAGAATGAACTGGCAGATGGGGCTATCTACGCTCCCACAGGAACAGAAGATGCAAAAGGTACTTTCTTTAGCGAGAAAAGGCTTCGCTTCGTAGGAACCGGCTCTTTAGAGATAAGATCAAGATATAACCACGCAATAGTTGTGGATAATCATTTTACAATGGAAAGCGGAAACATAACAATTCATGAATCCGCAAATGACGGCATTCATGCAAACGATGAAATTCGCATAACAGGCGGAACCCTAAACATCACAAGCACAGGCGATGCTATCCAAAGCGAAAGCTTGCCCATTCGTATTTCCGGCGGAAAAATCACAGCCGAAACCAAAGGCATAAAGTCCCACGGAATATATAGCGGAGATTCCACAATAATAAGCGAAAATGCCTCAATTGAAATAATAGCTCGAGGCAATGGCGCAAAAGGAATAAAATCAAGAGGATTAGTTTCAATAAGAGGCGGAACAACAAGCATAAAAACATTCGGAGGAATACACACAGACAATAACAGTAGCGATAACTCGCTAGATTCAAATTCAGCCACAGGAATAAAGGGGCACCACGATATGGAAATTATAGGCGGAACGCTAAGAATAGAGAGCATTGGCCACAGAGTAAAAGGAATGAGCATAGAAGGAGATTTAAATATTAGCAACGGTAATCTTGATATTAGAGCAAATGATGATGGCATGAAAATACATGGTGCTTTATCAATAAGCGGCGGGAACATTTCTATAAGGTCAGAAAGGAGAGATGGCATAGATTGCGACGAAGATAAAATAAGTATAACTGGCGGTAATATTACAATAATAGACAGGAACCCTCGATGATAGAATCTTTTCAAAATTGCCTATCGCCATTTTCGCGCTCTTCGCTCGAAGAATCCAAGGCTATGTCTTTTTTGAATAGATTTGATACCAAATATGTTTTAAGCATTGAAACCGCTTTTGAATTTCTAAGAAATATGCAAAACGATTATTCCCTGCTCCAAATAAACGATGGCGTTATTCAAAGCTACGAAACAGTTTATTTCGATACGCCAGACTTGCTTTGCTTTAACATGCATCACAACAAAAGAAGGAACAGGTTTAAATTCCGCACAAGGCATTATTTGAGCAATGGAAAAATCTTCAACGAAATAAAGCAAAAATTAAATTCCGGGAAAACAATTAAATTCCGCCAGCGCAGAGATATAATCAAAAACGAAGTTCCTATTATTGAAAGCTTTTCGGAATTTGATAATTGGTTTAAACTTTTGGCAGAAAACAAAGGTTATCATACTACCCCTCTAATTCCGCAATTATTTGTGAATTTTAATCGCATAACGCTTTTAAACAAACATTTTCCCGAAAGAATGACCTTAGATTTTGGTTTGAGATACGCATACAATAACACAAAAATCATGTTAAATAATACTTCAATAGTTGAGTTAAAAAGGGATAGAAGCCCAGAAAGAACGGCCTCTCAGGAATTTTTCCGCAAAATCAACAAAAATCCAAGCGGTTTTTCCAAATATGTCATTGGAATTGCATTAACCCACGAGGAAGCAAAGAAAAATCGCTTTTTACCAAGATTAAAAAAGCTATCTTATGAAAGAGGTTCAGTATGAATATCATGTCTTTTAGTCCAGATGACTGGAATTTTGTGGCTTCACTTACAATTCGTTTTGTGGTGAATATTGTTTTCGCCTACATTCTCATTTGCGGAATTTATGCAAAGGAACATCGCTTGAGGGAGAACTCTTTCAGTTTCTTTGTTTCCAGTATTTTGATTTTTTTGGCAACCTCTTTCCTTGCCTCGGTAAAAGTGAGAACGGGCTTTGCTTTTGGTTTATTCGCCATACTCTCAATTTTGCGCTTTAGAACGGAGCAAATACAGGTTCGCGAAATGACCTTCCTTTTTGCCGCCATAATTTTGGGCGTTATAAACTCCTTGGCCACAGCAGAACTTCCCCTGCTAGCTATTCTCCTAGCAAATGTTTTGCTTTGCCTAAGCGCTTTTGTTTGCGAGAAAGTATTTATGGGCAATGCCGAACAAATAACCTTAATGTACGACAACACTAAACTCCTCGCAAAAGACAAAAAAGAAGAACTCTTTGAAGACATAAAAAAACGTTTTGGCTACGAAGTCGTTAAAGTCGCCATAGTAAGAATGAACTACTTAACAGACAGCGCCGAAGTTAAACTGGTTTACAAGAGGAAGTGAAAATGCTTCGCCCTTTAATTCTAACACTCTTTCTAATTCCGGCAATTGTTTTTGCGGAAAAAAAAGGAAAAACCGATGTAAAAATAGAGGGTATTCTTGAAGTAGGTATCGATATAAATAATAGAGTAGATAGAGATGAAACTAACTACAATAAAATAGGCTTTGGAAAAATTGAAGTTTCTGCACGGCCAGCAAAAAGAGTTAGAGCAGAATTTGGTTTTGAATACGATCGCAGAGATGATGTAGTAGTCGTGGACAAACTTTACGGCCAATATAATTTTACCGATTCCGACTTAATTCGCGCTGGCTATATGAAAAAGGCCTTTGGCCTAGAAGAAAAGGCAGGGCTAGATGAACGCTATTTCCACAGGCGCTCAATAATAAACAGCGGCTTAAAAGATTTATTTTTTTTAGGCCACGACTTAACGCTTCAATACCGCCATAGGTTTAACGAAAACTGGCGCTTAATAGGAGGCTTTTCTTGGTCGGAAGACAAAGAGCACTATCTGCAAAATTATTCTATAGAATATGGAACAAAAAATATAGACCTTGTTTTGGCAACAATAGTCAATTTTTATACTTATCCAGAAAGAAGAATAATCGCTTCTTACACTACTCCTAAAAAAAACACAAGCTCTTTTGTCTCCTCGCTTTCTTTTAAACGCACAGCGAAACTTTTTGTGAGCGAAACAGAACTCACTTTTGGCCTCAACCACGAAGAAATATATCTTAACGACAGAAATGCTTATATTTTCGGCCTCCGAATGCAAGAATATTTCCCCATAAATACCGGAGCTAAAACCTTGCGCCAAGTAATCCCCATAACAGAGGCGGCTCTTTACTCCAAAGACATGGAAAGCAAAAATTTCGATGCCCAATTAAGAGCAGGGCTAACCTTTGGCTTTGCGAAAAATTCCGCATTTCAATGGCGAAATACCTATGGAGCAATTTTAAGAATAATAGATAGTGAAAGCGAATTAACACGCCGCCGCTTCGACAGCGAAGTAGTAGTAATTTTCTAAGATCGGAGGTAGAAAATGAAAAAATTAACTAACATGTTTGTAAGGGCAAGGCGCGCCTTGCCCTTACAAATCGTCGTATTAATCCTGATAATCGGGGTCATTTCCTGCACCGACAAATCTTGGCCAGACGAGGAAGATATCGCTAGCAGCAGTTCTGGCGGCATCCTAAACATTAGCTCTGGCAGTGTTTTAGACAACAGCAGCAGCAGCGGCGATAGCGGCAGTAGTAGCGGTAGCAGTAGCAGTGGCACAGGAGGCCCCAGCTCCAGCAGTTCTGCCGAAGCGCTTCCCATAGCTAATTTGCCTGTTAAATTCAATGAGGTTTTCATTGCATCCAATTGGGTAGAACTTTATAATCCTGCTGACACAGCTTTTAATCTAAGAGGCTATGCCTTAATAAACCATGCCGAAGGAAATTTATGGTTTTTCGATAATGCTACTATTCAACCGCGAGGTTACTTAACGGTATTCCTCTCCGGCACAAATGCAGTACGCGGAGATAGTATTCATTTGCCTTTTCAATTGAGCAGAATGGGCGGAGATTTATACTTAATGAATTCGCAGAGAGAAATAGCTGACCATATTGAATACCCTGCTGAAACGCTACCAACTTTGTCTTTTTCAAAAAATATTACAACAGGCCAATGGGCATTGTGCAGGCCAACGCCAAACTCGCAAAATTCAAATGAGTGCTACAATGGACAAGCATCAGTGCCAACAGGTCTCCCACCCAGCGGCCATTATGCAAGCGGTCATTCTTTCATATTGCCCGCAGAAAGCTCAAACGGAACTATACGCTGCGAAACAAACGGAAACGCTCCAACTGCAAATAGCCCATTTCAATCCGGTCACCAATTCAACTTAACAGCAACCACAGTTCTGCGTTGCGCTCAATTTAGAGCCGGGGCACTTCCAAGCGAAGCAATTATGCGAACTTATATTATAGGGCGATTGCCAAGCTTGCCAATTGTTTCCATAGCTGTGGATCCTTGGAGAATGTTCGATGCTCCTAATCAAGCTCTTTACAGGAGCAGCACTGGAAATTTAAACTGCGGTGGGGGCGGTGGGGGTTTCTATACAGATAGCATAGTCCCAATACATTTGGATTTTTTTGAAAGCAACGCAGACCATAAATGGAGCCATGGAGCTGAAATAAAAATTCACGGAGGTTGCTCAAGAATGCATCCTAAAAAATCGGTTATAATCAGC
>JAITFT010000075.1 GCA_031281155.1 Candidatus Fibrimonadaceae bacterium | reverse complement strand
GTAAAATCCACTCCCCACACAGCATTGCGCGACATAAATCTCGGAATGCGATGCTTCCAGCGGCGATGATGAATAGTGCGGTGATGGGAATGCTTCCAACCCACTTGCTGCCCGTGAGCGGCAGTCCTAGGAAACGAGCTAGCGAGTTTCTGGAGAGGGAGCTTTGCAAAGCAAAGCGGAATAGATTATGTTAGCAAACAAAAGCCAGCCACATACCATTTTACTAAATTTCTAAGTTACCCTTATGGTAGACAATAAAAAGCGCAATGAAACCGGCTCCGCCCGCTCCTCTGCGTTTTTGTCTCCTAGTATTTTCTATATTCTCATCACAAAAATAACGGAGACTAAATATGTCTAAACTTTTTATTGAAAATTTGAGCTTACAGGGTAAGCGTGTTTTTATTCGTGTGGATTTTAACGTTCCGCAAGATAAAGTCACCGGCGAAATCACAAATACAAAACGCATAGAAGCTGCGCTTCCAACAATACGCTATGCCTTGGATAAAGGTGCTTCTGTTGTTTTGGCTTCGCATCTAGGCAGGCCAAATGGCAAGGCGGTGGAAAAATTCAGCTTAAAGCCTGTTGCGGCAAAATTGCAGGAGCTGCTTGGCAAACCAGTTGCTTTCCTCAGCAATTGCATTGGGCCAGAGGTTGAGGCTGCCTGCGCTGCCGCAAAACCTGGCGATGTTATTTTGCTGGAAAATCTGCGCTTCCATATAGAAGAAGAAGGCAAAGCAAAACTTAAAAAAGAAGACGGCACCGAAGAAAAAATCAAAGCCGACCCAGCCAAGGTAACGGCGTTCAGAGCCTCTCTCGCCAAGCTCGCCGATATCTACATAAACGATGCCTTTGGCACTGCGCACCGCGCCCATTCATCAATGCTTGGCGAAGGTTATGCGCAACGCGCAAGCGGTTACTTAATGAAAAAAGAATTAGATGCATTTGCCGCAGTTCTAGATAATCCTAAACGCCCCGTATTGGCGATTTTGGGTGGTGCAAAAGTTGCAGACAAAATTCAGCTAATTAACAACCTGCTAGACAAAGCCGATAAAATCATAATTGGCGGCGGCATGGCATTTACATTCAAAAAAGTAATGGATAACATTGCCATAGGTTCTTCGCTTTTCGATGCTGAGGGTGCAAAAATAGTTCCCGAATTAATTGAAAAAGCCAAAAAGAATGGCAAAGAAATAATCCTGCCTGTAGATTACGTTGCGGCAAGCAAATTCGCCGCAGATGCAAACACCGCCCCCGCAGACGATGCCTCCGGCATTCCAGAGGGCTGGCTCGGCTTGGATGTTGGGCCAAAATCCACCGAGCTTTTTGTGAAAGCTATTTTAGATTCCAAAACCATAATTTGGAACGGGCCTGCAGGCGTATTTGAATTTGAAGCATTTGAAAAAGCAACCAAAGCCATGGCAAGCGCCATTGTTAAAGCCACCGAAGGCGGCGCAACAACCGTTATAGGCGGCGGCGACACAGCAACAGCGGCAAAAAAATATGGCGCAGATAAAAAAGTAACCCATACCTCCACAGGCGGTGGAGCATCGCTGGAGTTTCTGGAAGGCAAAGAGCTTCCAGGAGTGGCAGCACTATCGGAGTTGTAACATGTTAAAGAAAGAAGATCGTATTTTAATCAGGACTTCGCTTTCGGAATACAGAAATCTCTTGTTTAAGGCTTTTAAAGGCACCGAAGAAGAGAAACTGCAGATTGCGAGGATAAATCGTTTGCTACAGAGCTGGAAAGCTTAAGGATATATTTATGCAAAAGAGTAAAGCCGCGAAACGCGGTATTTTAGTTAGCAGCACACCCTATGATACTCGCATAGCCGTTTTGGACGATGGAGTTCTTACCGATTTACTGGTTGAGAACAGCACGTCTAATCGCTCGCTGGGCAATATTTACAAGGGAGTTGTGCAGAGGGTGGTGCCAGCGTTGCAAGCGGCATTCGTTGAAGTTGGCATGGAAAAAGCGGGGTTTCTGCATATAAACGATGCCATAGACAGAGATGCTCTTTTGAGAAAAGAGTACGGAGAAGATGAAAATTCCTCTCATAATTCATATTCGGCGCCGAGTATTGAAAAGGTGTTAAAGCCTGGCGATGAAATTATGGTGCAGGTTATCAAAGAACCCATAAACACCAAGGGAGCCAGGTTAACCACGCATCTCAGTTTCGCAGAGCGTTTCTTGGTATGCATGCCAAAGTCAAATTTTATAGGCATATCAAAAAAAGAGCGCGATTTTGGCAAGAGAAAGCTTTTTAAGCAAATAGTTCACAAACACAAAGCTTCAGATGTTGGCTATATTGTTAGAACGCAGGCTTTGATTGAATCTGAAATGGAAATAGTCAAGCAAATGCGCAAGCTGGAAGAAAAGTGGGAAATAACAAAGAACAACTTTAATGAATTTCCAGCGGAACGTTGCATTTACCAAGAATCAAATTCCGTTGAGCAATCCATCAGAGAATATTTCAGCGAATGGACAGAATACGTATATGTGGACGATGAAAGCGAATACCAGAACATTCGCGATTATTTAGGCGGCACAAATTCGGAAAGTCTGCAGAAAATAAAACTTTGGAGAGGGCAAGAAAGTCTTTTTGAAGCCTTTGGCGTAGAAGACGATTACGAAAAATCTCTTTCCACAAAGGTTTATTTGCCTCGCGGCGCATACTTGGTAATTGAGCAAACCGAAGCCCTTATGTCCATCGATGTTAACACAGGTTCAAGGGTGCATGGCAGCGATCAAAGCCGCGTGTTTTTGGAGACAAATTTAGATGCTGCGAGAGAAATAGCAAAGCAATTGCGCTTGCGAGATGTAGGCGGTTTGGTGGTGATTGACTTTATAGACATGGAAACGGAAGACGATAAAAACGCCGTTGTAGATGAGTTTAGAAAAGCCATTCGCTTCGATAGAACGCCTCTTAATTTCTCCGCAATTTCGCAATTCGGTTTAATGGAAGTTAGCCGCCGCAGAGTTCGCACAAATTTGGCAAGCGAAAAGCACAGCGACTGCCCAATGTGCGGAGGCACAGGCATTGTGTTCAGCATGGAAGCAACCCTTTCCCTAATAGACCGCTACCTTGCGAGAATTGCTAAAAAAAGCAAAATGAAAAGTGTCCAACTAGTGATATCTTCGCCGCTGGCCAAAATCCTAAGCGATGACTACGGCAGAATGTTCCACTATTTAGAACACAAATACTCACTAAACATAGAACTTCTAGAAGCCGAAGACTACGCCTCCCATCAATTCTCTTTTTTGAACCCGGAAACGGGGGAAGATATAACGGAAAAGTTTGCGTTTAATAGCTAGTAAATATGAGTGAAGCTGTATGGATTAGCGGGTGGGCTAGTGATGTTTCGGTTTGGGAAAATGAAATTTATGAGCGTTTTCCTGGGCATAGCCATCGCTTTATAGATTATTTTGATTTGTTGCCAGAACCAGATGATTTTTGGGATAATAACCCGAGAATTGGCGAGGCAGGCTTGGTTGTTGGCTGGAGCATGGGGACTTTGGCGCTTTTGCGTAATTTGCATAAAAAGCCAAGCGAGCAAAAGTGGCTTTTAATTTGCCCTGTTGCAGATTTTTGCGTTGATGGTTGCTGGTCGCTGGCGGCAGTTAAGGCTATGAAGCGGGGTGTTTTGGAAAATACGGAACAAACTTTGATGGCTTTTTCTGCTTTGATGGGGGAAACTTCAAAAGAGAAAAGGGAAAGATGGTTGGGAAATGCTCTCAAGTATTCTCCAAAGCAATTGGCGCAAGGCCTTGATTATCTAATGCAAAAAAAAGCAGAGTGCAATTCAGCGCTTAATGTAGAATTCATTTTTGGCGAAAAAGACAAAGTTGTGCCTCTTGCTCAAAAGGAATTATTTCCAAGCGCAAGAGTTTGCGAAAATCAAGGGCATTGGATAGATGAATTCTTTGACACGATATGAAAGGCATTTGATTTTGCCTGGAGTTGGCGATGAGGGGCAGCAAAAAATAAATTCTGCTCGTGTTTTAATTGTTGGCATGGGCGGTCTTGGTTCGCCTGTGGCTCTTTATTTGGCAGCTGCTGGCGTTGGCACAATGGGTTTGAGCGATTTCGATTTGGTGGAGGAATCCAATTTGCAGAGGCAAGTTATCCATTCTATGCAAAGCATTGGAAAGCCAAAGGTTGAGAGCGCAAGGGAGCGCATAAATGCTTTGAATCCACATATAAACGTGGCGGTGCACAATGTGAAGCTTGATAGTGAGAATGCTGTTGGTATTATAAAAAGCTATGATATAATTGCAGATTGTTCAGATAATTTTGAGACTCGCTATATTTTGAACGAGGCTTGCGTTCTTTTGGAAAAGCCATGCATTCATGGTTCAATTTTTGAATTTAGGGGGCAAGTTAGCGTTTTTTGCACAGAGGAAGGCCCTTGCTACCGTTGCCTTTACCCAGAACCGCCGCCTGGCCGCGTTTTCGGAACGCTCGGAACCTTGCCTGGCATTATTGGGAGCATTATGGCAAATGAGACTCTAAAGTTAATTCTCAAAGCGCCTAATTTAGCAGGCCGCTTGCTGTTATTCAACGCTTGGGAAACGAATTTCAAAGAGTTAAGAGTTGAAAAAGACGAAAATTGCCCAATTTGCGGAAAAAATATTGTAACTTAGTTTTCTATATTGCCTGCCAACCCAAACAAATGAAAGCTACGGAGAAAAAATGACCCCCTTAATGCGTCAATACAACGAAATAAAAGCGGCCCACTCCGATTGCATGTTGTTTTTCAGAATGGGTGATTTTTACGAACTCTTCGACGACGATGCCGTTTTGGCATCTAAAATTTTGGGTTTAACGCTAACAACCCGCAATAACGGAGCGGCAAAAGAATCGCCGCTTTGCGGCTTTCCTTACCACGCAGCAGAAAGATACATTCCAAAAGTGCTCACCGCAGGCTATCGGGTTGCTGTTTGCGAACAGGTAGAAGACCCGAAACTCGCCAAAGGAATAGTAAAAAGAGAAGTGGTGGAAGTAATTTCCGCAGGCACAAGTTTTTCTGAAAGCAATTTAGACGCAAAACAATCCTCCTATATCTGCGCATTTTTAAAAAGCAAAAACGGCATGGTGCTTGCCATAGCAGATATCAGCACAGGCTACTTTGCAGTTGGCGAATCCACGCTCTCAAATATAGAAAGCGAAATTGCAAGGCGAAACCCAAGAGAAATTCTAATTCAACGCGATATAGAAATTCCCGTAAACATCCAAGATATTGCTCGCCGCGATAAAATAATGCTAACAAAACTCCCGCAAGAGCAATTTGAAATTGATTTTTGCAAACAGGTTTTAGAAAAACATTTTGGAAGCACTCCCCACTCCCCACTCCCTACTCCCCACTCCCTAATAACAGCCGCAGGCTCGCTTCTCTTCTATCTTTTGGAGCAAAAAAAATCCGGCCTTAGCCACATAATTAAAATAGACTCCATTCCCTGGAGCGACTACATGGCATTGGACCCTGCAACACAACGCAATTTAGAGCTTACTGCCCCACTCCACCCCGAAGATTCAAACTCTACCCTGCTCTCCGTTATGGATTTCACAAAAACCGCTATGGGAGCACGTTGTTTAAGAGAATGGATTTCGCACCCTTTAATTTCCATTGAAAGCATTTCAAACAGGCTCTCTTGCGTGGAAGAATTTGTAAGCAATCCCATGCTTCTAGACGAAGTAATCGAAGCAATGAAACCAATTCCCGATATGGAACGCGCAATGGGGCGCGTTGGCAGCGGAAGAGCGAACGCTCGCGATGTGCAAAGTTTGGGAAAATCGCTTTTGCAGGCAGAGTTGATTATTGAATGCTTGCATAAACTAAAAGGGAAAAAATTTAGCGATATTGCAAATAAACTGCAACTCGCAAAAGGCAAAGGGCAAGAAATATACGCAGTATTAAAAGACGAGCTGCCGTTAACAATAAGAGAAGGAAATTTAATTCGCGAAGGAGCAAGCGAAGATATCGAAACCTTCAGGAAGGAAATTCAAAGCAAAAAAAGCTGGATTGCTAATTTGGAAACAAAAGAAAAAGAAAGGCTTGGCATTCCATCTCTTAAAGTTGGTTATAATAAAGTTTTCGGTTACTACATAGAAATCACGGCAAGCCATGCGCATAAAAAAGTTCCAGATGAATACATTCGCAAACAAACGCTATCTACAGGCGAGCGCTACATAACGCCAAAAATGAAAGATGTGGAGTCTTTTATTTTAAATGCCGAAAGCCAACTGTTCGAAAAAGAATACAGAGCATTTTGCGAACTGCGAGACAAAGTGCATGAATGGCGTGCAGATTTACAGGCAATAGCCTCCGCCGTGGCAGAGCTCGATTCCATCGCTTCGCTTGCCCTTGCAGCACGCCGCTACGGCTTTAGCAAACCGCTCGTAGATGAAAGCGATAGAATAAAAATAACGGGAGGCAAGCACCCTGTTATTTTCACACAGCCAGATATTCAATTTATCTCGAACGATATAAATATTTCAAATAGCGAAACGCGTTTTATGCTTATAACAGGCCCGAATATGGCTGGCAAATCCACCTATTTGCGGCAAACCGCTTTAATAACCTTGCTCGCTCAAATCGGTTCTTTTGTACCGGCAGACTCTGCGGAAATAGGCATTGTAGATAGAATTTTCACCAGAGTAGGGGCAAGCGACAGGCTGGCAAGGGGTCTTTCAACCTTTATGCTTGAAATGACCGAAACTGCAAATATTTTGCAAAATGCCACGCCCAAAAGCCTAGTTCTTTTAGATGAAATTGGGCGAGGCACGAGCACTTTTGACGGCTTGTCTATTGCGTGGGCAATAACCGAATTTTTGCACGGCACGCCAAACAAAGCGGCAAAGACTATTTTTGCAACTCACTACCACGAGCTTACAAACTTAATTGAAAATTTAGAATATGCAAAAAACTTTCAAATCGCTGTGAAAGAAAGCAACGGCAAGCTCTTATTTTTAAGAAAGGTTTTAGAAGGTGCTTGCGATTCCAGCTATGGCATTCATGTTGCAGAAATGGCAGGCGTTCCAGACGACGTTGTTCGCAGAGCAAAGCGAATTTTGCTAAGGCTTGAAAAAGAAAAAATTGACCCAAGCGATAGCGCTCATAAGCCCAAGGAGGCACAGTTATCATTCTTTGAGCCACCGCCAATAAACGAAAACACCGAGCTTTTGCTAAAAGACCTGCGTGCCGCAAACCCAAACGAAATGACACCAATTCAAGCCTTGCAATTTTTAAGCAAAATGAAAGAATTTGCTCAATAGGCTCCCCCCTGTCAAATTTTGCGGAAAAATCACCAAATCCGTCAACAGTTGTTATCATTTTGAGGGGGGTATGTATTTTTTGACCTCGAACTCCGTCTAAACTAATAAACAAAAAACGGAGGACCATATTATGGTTGCAAAAAACACAGACAGAAACTCGCCGGCTCGCTCGCTAGGCTACTTCGCCGACTTGAAAGTCGATATGCCTTTCAAAAAAACATTCGCGAACGAAAACGAAAAGGAGCCGCTAATCGTGATGCTCAACGTATTCCTGGCAAAGAAGCTGGCCCACCCGATAGTGGACGTGGATATCAAAAACCCGTATGTGGCAGGCCAGACCGTGGAAAGCAGAGACTCCATATTCGACATACGCTGCGAAGACTCCCAGGGGAACAGGTTCATCGTGGAGGTTCAGATAGGAAAGCAGGCCTATTTCATCAAAAGAGTGCTTTTCTACGCATGCATGGCTATTGCCGACAGCGGCAAGAAAGGAGACTGGGATTTCAACTACCCTCCTGTTTACACCCTTAGCTTCCTCAGCTTCGACCTTGACTTCGGGAACGACGATATTGTCCAGCATCTTTCGCTTTCCAACGACAGCTACCCTGAAATCCGTTACAATTACATCAACATGGT
>JAITFT010000067.1 GCA_031281155.1 Candidatus Fibrimonadaceae bacterium | reverse complement strand
GTTGCGAGAGCAATGTAGTTGAAACCCGATGCGGAACAATCTGGTACAATGCTTCTAATATCAATCTTCGTTGCGAGAGCAATGTAGTTGAAACCCGATGCGGTACGAGTTGGTACAATGCTTCTAATACCAATCTTCGTTGCGAAAGCAATGTAGTTGAAACCCGATGCGGAACAACCTGGTACGATGCTTCTAATACCAATCTTCACTGCGGCGAGAGCGGTGTGGTTTTGACTCGTTGCGGTTCAGGAAACAATTTCTATGACCCAAGTACGCATGCTTGCTGCAATGGAAGACATATATACGATTTAGCAACAGAGGTCTGTGTGGACGATTTGCCAGGTTAAAGTGCAAGCTCGCCTATCTGTGAATATCAACCTTAACAACAATTTTTTTATATTTTACCTAGCAAATGATTAATGACTTTCAACAAACCCTAAAAGAAGAACTACAGCAATTTCTTTCTAAACAACAATGTAAGTTTCCAGAAACCGAAATCTTAAAGGCAGATCTTCATTGCCACGATTTCAACAGCAATGAACCAGATGAATTGCTTGGCCGTATTTTGAATACGCCTGAAACGTGGATACCAAGCCAAACCTTGCTTGATGGGCTAACCCGCAATGACTGCAATGCCTTCACAATTACCAACCACAACAACGCTCGCTCATGCTACCAAATGCAAGACAAAGGCTTCGATATTTTAACGGCAGCTGAATTCAGTTGCCGCGTGCCAGATTTTGACATAGGCATACACGTGCTTACCTATGGCTTTGCACCCGAACAAGAAGTAAAACTGAAAAAATTGTGCAAAAATATTTACCGTTTTTTGGAATACGCGCGGCAACACAACTTACCCACCATCTGGGCGCACCCATTATACCACTACGATGCCAAAGCCTTGCCTCCGCAGGCCTTTTTCAATAAAATGATGCTCGTATTCGAGCGCTTTGAAATGCTAAACGGGCAACGCGATACGTGGCAAAATATTTTGGTAAAGGAATGGGTAGAGCAAATGACCCCAGAATTGATAGACCGCTATGCCAAAGAATTCAAAATTGACCCATCTGTATATTGCACCAACCCATATCGCAAATTTATGTCTGGGGGCTCAGATTGCCACATGGGCATGTTTGCAGGTGTCACCGGCACTTATCTGCATATTCCAAATTTAGCGGAAAGGCTAAAAACGCAGCCCAAATCGCAACTTATGCTGGAAGCCATACGCAACGGCAATATGGCTCCTTACGGTCTGTACCAACACACCGAAAAAATGACCATTGCCCTGCTGAATTTCGCCTGCCAAATGGCGCTCAACGCCCGCGACCCCGGCTTGGTACGCCTTTTGCTGCACAAAGGCGACACAAACGATAAACTCATTGCTTTTCTTATTTCCAATATGCTTAGCGAAGTGAAACACCATAAAATAACCACCTCCTTTATAAAAATTTTCCAAGATTGCATGATGGGCAAAAAACCTCCGACCTTGAAAAAACTGATGGTAAATTCAACCTACAGGCCCATATTCAACGAAGCAGCGGAAATTTCACAAGTTCACAAACGCAACGACAGTAATTTGGTAAAAGATTATTACAAATCCATTCTCAATATAAACGACCACTTCTACAATATTTTAACAACACGCATAGACAAAAAATTAGGCAAGGCAAACCTTAAGCAACAATTCGAAAATGCATCGATCAATGAATTAATCAATGCATTGGAACTGCCAATTTACTTGAGGGACTATTTAGAGCCTAACGGCAATGGGCAAAAAACTAAAATTAATTTGCCCGAATTTTTAGATGGCCTATCTTTTCCCTTTTTTGGTTCCACGCTTTTGCTGGCGGCGCATTTTGCCAGCACTAAAACACTCTTCAATGCGCGCCCGATTTTGCGCGATTTCTCGAAACGTCTAGGCAAATTCGAACACCCAAAACGCATTATGTGGCTAACCGATACCTTTGGCGATGCCAACGGCGTTTCCACCTTTTTGAAAGAAATGCACGAAGAAATAAAAAAACGGAACTTGCCCATTGACATAGTAATATGCAACGCAAACGTGCAACCCGATGAACACTTAGCGGTGCTCAAGCCCGTTAAGGAATTCTCGCTGCCTGCATACCCCGATTATATCTTCAGAATCCCAAAATTCGTGGAATTGCATAACTTGTTCGCTGCCAAAAACTACGATCGCATTATCTGCTCCACCGAAGGCATTATGGGCTTAATGGGCCTTTACCTTAAGCACGCCTACACAATAGAAGCTTCATTTTATCTACACACCGATTGGCTGATGTTTGCTCGCAAAGTTCTTAACATAGAAGGCCATAACCTCAGCCGTGTGCGCCGTATGTTGCGTGCTTTTTACAAAGCCTTCAACAATGTGCTGGTGCTAAATTCCGATCAGAAAGAATGGCTTTCAGGAATACAAATGAACTTGAATCCTGCACAGGTGCACCAAACAGCGCACTGGGTCAATGAACGCTTTAAACCTCACACGCCCAACAAACAAGCGGCATTTGGCTTAGATGAAAACTGCAAAGTTTTGCTTTACGTTGGCCGCGTAAGCAATGAAAAGGGCGTGTTGGAGTTAAGCGAGATTTACAGCGAGGCAAAGAAAAAATTTGATAAAACAAAACTAGTTGTGGTTGGCAAGGGGCCAGCGACCGAGCAGCTGCAAAAAGAAAATCCAGATGCCATCTTTATTGACTGGGTAGAACAAGCTAAACTTCCTCTTATTTACTCTTCGGCAGATATATTGGTGCTCCCCTCCCGCTTCGATACTTTCGCAATGGTGGTGCTGGAAGCGCTCAGCTGCGGCTTGCCTGTGGTTGCTTATAGCACCAAGGGGCCAAAAGACATTATTCAAAACAATTGCGGTTTTTTGGTAGAAACACAAGCAGAAATGCTGCAAGCAGTGATTGATTTTTTAGGAAACAACAGCACCGCAGAATTTCAACGCAATGCCGTTGAGCGTGCCAAGGCCTATAATGCCGAAAACATTATTAGTGAACTTATGCAGTCAGTAGGAATGGTTTAATAGAGAGCTGCATTTTTCTATATTTCTCCCATGGAGCTAACCTACGAAAATGCAGAAACCGTAAGCCCTGGCGATAAAAAGCAAAATTGGCAGACTGCTTTTGGTTTGCAAGCCGTTGATAATTTAAAGCCATCTGAATATGCTGTAAAACTATCGGAAGAGCATATTTCCGGCAAAATGAGTATTTATCAAGTTGAAGATACTATTGAAAGGTACTATAAACAGAAAGGAAGTTTTGATGCAAAAAACAGGCAAAACGAGGCGGATATTGTTTCTGCCAGAATAGTTAAAATTCTGGGCAACAAATCTTTTTCGTTAAATGAAAATTCCCTAAAAAATATTCACAAAATTTTATTCAAGGATTTTAAAAATTACAATCCGGGCAAATATCGCAAGATGGATATAATAAAAGCCGAATGGGTTTTAGATAACGATACAGTTCAATATGCGCATTTTGAAAATATAGAAGATGAAATCGCTTTGATTTTAAATAAAGAAGAACAAGTAAAAAAAATAGATATAAATCATATTTTGAATTTTATATCAAAAATATGGCAAGTACATCCCTTTTTAGAAGGCAATACCAGAACTGTTGCTATTTTCGCAATTCAATATTTGAGAAACCTGGGATACAAAATCGATAACTCATCTTTTGAAAAACATGCAAAATTTTTCAGAAACGCTCTTGTGCGCTCGAATTACAGAAACGCCGTTTTGAATATAAACAGAGAAAATGCTTTTTTGATTAATTTTTTTGAAAATGTTTTGCAAGGCAAAGAGCATAAATTGCAGAATAGAGAGTTGCATATTCATTGGAAATTCCCCTCTGGGGAAGGGTGATTTTACCAAAATGCCGATTATGAAACTACTTTTCTTCATTGCTATTTTTACAGCGAATGCTTTTTCCGCTGGCTGGTATGCTGTTGGGAAAGCCCATGAGAAATGCTTGGATATAAAAGATGGATTTTTGGTTTGCCGAGAAAACTACGTGAACGATTTTTGTTATGGCAAAGAAAGAGCATGGCTTAACAATAAGCGAGAAAAAACATGGCTTGACCGTGGCGAGGAAAAAACATGGTTCGATAGAAAACTGGTATCTGTTAGGAATTTGAACCACAAATGTGAGTACCATGGCTGGGCAAAGTACAAGCTCGCAGACGGCAAATGGGAATGGAAATGCTACATTAATAATCGAGAAGCGCAAGATTCCGATTGCAAGGGCTTTAGGAAGCGGTAAATTTTTCTATATTCCCCCCCATGGATTGGTACTACATAGATTCTTCCAAGCCTGAGGGCAAGAGAAGGAATGGTCCCTGGTCTCCGCGGCAAATGTTGGCTTTTGCGGAGCAAGGGGCTTTTGCTGGAGAAACGCTTGTGTGGCGGAATGGGTTTGAGAGCTGGAGGCCCTGGCATGTTGCCGAGCCGGAACTGAAAAATGAATTTCAAACAGAAACCATAAAGCAGGTTATAGAAGAAAAAATTCTGCCGCAATTAACTAAAGTTGAAGCAAAATACGCCAGCTTTTGGCAAAGATTAGGTGCTTTCGCAATAGATTTAATTGCCATACAATTTATTTTTGTTTTGCTAAGCCCTTTGCATTCTCTTTTCGGCATTAAAGCAGCTTCGCAGCTAACGCCAGAAGAGCTTATGCCGGCGGTATTCCTCTTTAGCGGCATCTTTTTTGTCTATAATGTTTTTTTCGTTAAGAATTTTTCCGGAACGCCGGGCAAAATCGCTTTGCGATTAGCTGTTGTGCGTAGCGGCGGAAAGGCAATGACTTGGGGGTGCGCAGCTATACGAACTGTCGCAGAGTTTTTTTCAAGCTCTCTGTTTTGCATAGGCTATTTGCTCGCAGCATTCGATATTGAAAGGCGCGCTTTTCATGATTTTATAGCAGATACAAGGGTTTTAAAAATTGAATCTATCAATTAACGGCAATATAATAGAGGCAAATTATTCCACCCTTGAAGAGTGGATTTCTGCGGAATTTGGCTCCCCCGCTGCAAATGTAAAAGGCATTGCCTTTGCCGTAAACGATAAGGTTGTTCCAAAATCAAAATGGGCTTCCTTTAATCTGCAAAACAACGATCGAATTTTAGCCATAGAAGCTACGCAAGGAGGGTAATAAGTTGAGAGTTTTTGTTGAAGGCACTTTGTTTCCTGAAATTCGGGTAGGAATGCGGGAGATTTCTTTAGATGATAAAGAAATTCCAAGCATTAGAGTTTATGATACAGGCGGAGTTGATGATGTTGAACCAATTCGGGCTTCCTGGCCTAAGCCTGGCGAATATTCAACTCAGCGGCAAGCTGCCCTTAAAGGCATAATAACGCCAGAAATGGAATATGCAGCAATTAGAGAAGGCGTGGCTCCAGAAGTTGTGTTGAATGAACTTGCAGAAGGGCGGGCGGTTTTGCCAGCTAATAAAAAGCACCCAGAGTGCGAGCCTATGATTATAGGTTCTAAATTTTTGGTAAAAATAAATGCGAATATAGGCAACTCCGCGCTTGGCAGCTCCATTGAAGAAGAAGTTGAGAAAATGGCTTATGCAGTAAAATTGGGCGCAGATACCGTTATGGATTTGAGCACAGGCAAAGACATAAACGAAACCCGCGAAGCGATTTTGAGAAAATGCCCCGTGCCTATAGGCACGGTTCCAATTTACCAGGCTTTGGAGAGAGCAGGCGGAAACCCGAATAATTTAAGCTGGGAGATTTTCAGAGATACCTTAATTGAGCAAGCCGAGCAAGGCGTTGATTATTTCACCATTCATGCCGGTCTTTTAAAAGACTATATACCGCTCGCATTAAAAAGAACAACAGGCATAGTCTCACGTGGCGGCTCTCTTATGGCTTGCTGGATGCAGGCAAAAAATCAAGAAAATTTTTTATATACGCATTTTAAGGAAATCTGCGAAATTTTAAAAGAATACGATATAGCGGTTTCCCTTGGCGATGGATTAAGGCCGGGAAGCATCGCAGATGCCAACGATGAGGCTCAGTTTGCAGAATTAAGAAGCTTGGGCGAGTTGACAAAAATAGCTTGGGATTTGGGCGTTCAGGTGCTTATTGAGGGTCCTGGCCACGTGCCTTTGAATAAAATAAAAGAGAATATGGATTTGCAATTGGAGTTGTGCCATGGTGCTCCGTTCTACACGCTAGGGCCTTTGGTTACCGATATTGCCCCCGGCTACGATCACATAACAAGCGGCATAGGCGCTGCTGTGATAGGTATGTTGGGCACCGCTATGCTCTGTTATGTAACTCCAAAGGAACATTTGGGGCTTCCGAACAAGCAAGATGTTCGCATGGGCGTTGTAACCTACAAGCTAGCAGCCCACGCCGCAGACATAGCCAAAGGCAATGAGCAAGCTCTGCTCCGCGACAAAGCCCTTAGCCGAGCACGCTTTGATTTTCGCTGGGAAGACCAGTTTGCATTATCGCTAGACCCTGAAACAGCGCGAGAATTTCACAATACGCCGCAAGCAAAGCAAACAAAATTCTGCTCCATGTGCGGCCCAAATTTCTGTGCAATGAGGATTTCGCAGAAGCTTGTGTAACTGCCAAAACAACAGCGAACGAAGAAAACAACAGTGAGCAAAGAAAACTCCTTGACATCACGGCTTTTTTTTTCTATATTTAGTGCCATGAGAGAAGGAATCCACCCCGAATATCGCAAAACCGTGTTTATAGATGCTAACACGGGCAAAGAGTTTATAACTCGCACAACCAAAGCTTCCAATGAAAAACGCACCATAGGCGGTGAGGAGCACCAAGTTATCACTTTGGAAATAACCTCCGATACTCACCCTTTTTGGACTGGCAAAATCCACCACCTCGATACCGCAGGCCGCATAGACCGCTTCAACAAGCGCTTTGGCGGGCAAATCGTGGGCGGAAAACGCAAAACTACACGCAAAGTTGCCGCTTCCACAGAAGAAACAGAAGAGTAAAAGCGGCAAATGAGCTATAAATCCCTGCTCTCGCTGGCGAAAGAGCGTATTCTGCTCCTAGATGGCGGCATGGGAACAATGGTTCAGCGCTTTAACCTAAGCGAAAAAGATTTTTTGGGGCATAAAGGCAATAACGATATCCTCGTTTTAAGCCGCCCCGATGTCATAGAAAGCATACACTCCGAATACCTCAAAGCTGGCGCAGATATAATCGAAACCTGCACCTTCAACTCAAATGCCATTAGCCAAGCAGATTACGGGCTAGAAAGCGAATGCTACAAAATGAGCAGAGCAGGCGCCGAAGTGGCAAAAAAAGCCGTTGAAAAATTTGAGCGTGAATTCGGCCGCCCAGCATTCGTTGCCGGCTCCATTGGGCCAAGCTCCAAAGCAGCCGGAATGGCAAGCAAAGTAGAAGACCCTGCTAATAGAGACATTACTTTCAGAGAACTAGCAGAAGCCTACGGAACGCAAATCAAAGGGCTTTTAGATGGCGGCGCAGATTTACTTTTAATAGAAACCGTTTTCGATACCCTCAACTGCAAAGCGGCTCTTTATGCCGCCTCGCTAGAGCAAGAAGAACGCAAAACACACATTCCCATTATGCTCTCCGCAACCATAAGCGATGCCTCCGGCAGGCTGCTTGCGGGGCAAACTCTAGAGGCTTTCTGGAATTCGGTTTGCGGCTACGACTTATTCTCCGTTGGCTTAAACTGCGCCCTCGGCGCAGAAGATATGGCTCCGCACATAGCAGAACTCTCTAGGCTAGCAAACATCTATGTAAGCGCATACCCAAACGCAGGCCTTCCCAACCCGCTCGGCGGCTACGACGAAAGCCCCGAAAGCATGGCAAAGCATATTGAAAAATTTGCAGAAAAGGGCTGGGTAAATATAGTAGGCGGCTGCTGCGGCACCACCCCCGAAACCATAACGGCAATGAAACGCGCTACGCAAGGCAAAGCTCCGAGAAAAATCCCGTCAGCTTCAAAAACAACAAGGCTGGCTGGCTTGGAACCCATTGAAATCACAGAGCAAAATTTTGTAAATATAGGCGAGCGCAACAATATGGCTGGCAGCCTAAAGTTCGCAAAAATGATGCGAGAAAACAACTGGAGCGATGCAATTCAAATTTCCATTTCTCAAATTGAAAACGGCGCACAAATTATAGATATAAACACAGACGACGGCTTGCTGAATTCGCAAGAAAAAATGCGGCATTTCGTGAACCTCTATGTATCTGAACCAGCGGCGGCAAAATGCCCGGTGATGGTCGATAGCTCCGATTGGAACGTGCTTTTGGCCGGAATGGAATGTTTCCCCGGCAAAGGCATTGTAAACTCTCTCTCATTAAAAGAGGGCGAAGAACAATTTCTAAAAAAAGCAAAAGAAGTCAAAAGAATGGGCTTCGCCCTTGTATGCATGGCTTTCGATGAAAAAGGCCAAGCGAGCAGCTACGAAAGAAGAACCGAAATTTGCCAAAGGCAATACAACCTATTAACCCAAAAGCTGAATTTCAACCCCTGCGATATTTTCTTCGACCCAAACGTCCTCTCCATTGGCACGGGCATTGCCGAACACGCAAACTACGCAAAAGATTTTATAGAAACCTGCAAATTCATAAAGGCAAACTTGCCGCATGCGCACATTGTCGGCGGAATTTCAAATTTAAGCTTTGCTTTCAAGGGCAATAACGCAATCAGAGAAAGCATGCATTCCTGCTTTCTATACCACGCCACAAAAGCCGGCCTAAATCTCGGCATTGTAAACGCCGGCGCCCTCCCAATCTACGACGATATCCCCATAATAGAACGCGATTTAATCGAAGATTTAATTTTCAACAAAAGAGAAGATGCCACCGATAGACTACTCGCCTACGCAGAAAGCATTAAAGAACGCAAAAGCGAAACGGCAAATACAAACGCCCTAGCCTGGCGCGAACTCCCCCTAGAAGAACGCATCTCCTACGCCCTAATCAAAGGCATAGACACCCACATAGAAAGCGATGCAGAAGAAGCCCGCATCGCCTTTGGCAGCCCGTTAAAAGTCATAGAAGAGCCTTTAATGAACGCCATGAACAAAGTCGGCGAATTATTTGGCGCAGGAAAAATGTTTTTGCCCCAGGTAGTAAAAAGCGCAAGAGTAATGAAAAAAGCCGTAGCCGTTCTGCAACCCCACATAAACTCGCCCACGGCCGATTCCCGCCCAATCGCAGGCAAAATATTATTAGCCACCGTAAAAGGCGATGTCCACGACATAGGCAAAAATATAGTAGCAGTTGTGTTATCTTGCAACAACTACGAAATCATAGATATTGGCGTTATGTGCTCAGCGGAAAAAATTTTGGAAAGCGTTAAAGAGCAAAAACCAAGCCTGCTCGGCCTTTCAGGCCTCATCACGCCAAGCCTCGCCGAAATGAGCTACGTAGTAGAAACTCTTTCCAAAGAAAACCAAAACATACCCGTTTTAATAGGCGGCGCAACCACCTCAGCATTGCACACCGCAGTCAAAATAGCCCCCAGCGGCACCCAACCCGTAGTTTACGTCCCCGATGCCAGCAAAGCCGTCTTTGTAGCCGAATCTCTGTTAAACAAAAACAAACAGAAAAATTTTCTGCAGGAAAATTTTGAAAAGCAGCAAAAGTTGCGAGAAACCCAAAGCAAAAAAGAAGAAAGCCTCGTTTCAATAGAAGAAGCAAGGGAGAAGGGTTTGAATTTGTTTGGCAAATGAGAAATTTCTACATTATCCCCGTGCCTTTCCTTATTTTATTGCTCCTTTCCTCTCTTGCCTTTGCGCAGGTGCGGGCTGAAACCGAGGCTTTGACTCCATTTGTGAGCGATTTGGGCACTCGCTTGATTGCAATGCCTAGTTACACCTATAGCAGAGCGCCCGGCACGCTTGGGTTGGCAGCAGATGAAGAGACCTGGCTGCCAGATAAATGGAGAAACAGGCGAATTTTTAACCGCTTTATTCCAATAATGAATTGGGAAACTGAACAAAGCGGTCTTCGGTTTTATGTTGGATGCGAGCAGGGCGATATGCTCTGGCGAGAACTTTCAGCCTTGGGCGAAGAGGCGAACAGAACACCCATGCTCTACGGAGGCTTTGTTACTTCGCCTGTCAACGGTTTTTATGCGTTGGCGAAGTTTAACCAAATAGATCATTTTACCGATGCAACTTTTGACGCTCGCAGAAACCGCATAAATTCGCAGAAATTTTCGTGGTTTGGGGAAAATTTGCCTGCCTATTCAGGGCTTTGGGGCGGAGTTGGCTACAATGGCAAATCGGATTTTTTTAGAAATGCAACCGTTTTAACCGGCTCCGAATATCTTTGGGCTTGGGACGAAGATGAATGGAAACCCGTTCGCATTAGCCCAAGAATTGAAAGCAACCTCAGCCTTTACTTTATGGAAACCGAAGTTGAACTGCATACTGCCACTGAAAAATTTCAGGTTCAAGATTCCGCCTCGGAAAATCACAGCAGCTGGGGACTTAGGCTCAAAGGCAAAAATACCGGCGGCGGCTTATACTCAAGCAGAAAAGACAACAAAGAAAGCATGATAGCTTGGGCAGATTTTGACCATAGCCTTTGGGGCTTCACAAATAGCGGTTTTATAGCATTCAACGCATTCAGCTCATTGCGAAACCAAGAAATAGACCCTAACGACCTTTACTTTGCCGACAGCCTGGAATACAAAATAAATATAAACAAAAGCACCAGCATAACGCCCGGGCTTCTATTTAGCAGGAGCGGCGTAAAGCTATATGGGGAAACAACTTACGACTTTCAACCAATGCTTATGAAAACCAGAGCGTATCAAAACTATAACCCCGATTTCGAATCCATTGGCTTTGATAGCGAAATTGCCTACAAGTCTAGATTATCAGAATTCGGGGCAGCATATTCAAGGGAATTTTTTGAATATTACCGAGATGATGCTTTTTACAGCGTTAAGCCCGCAGAGAGCTCGGCAAAATTCTTTATAAAACACCGCTTTTTGCAACACCTGGTATTCACGCATGAATGGGTTTACCGCGGCGAAGTTCTTGAGCCAAACCTTCCAGCAAGGTGGATTTGGAATGCGCAGGTTGAGCAGTATGTTCCAAAATTAAACACCTCGCTTTACGCAGTTTGGCTGCACACCACCTCCAAAAACGAGAAAGATTTTCACTTCGGCGGTGTTAACAGAGCACGTTTTTATTGCGGAGTAAACACATTATTCTAAGCAAGTTACATATCTTAACCTGGGACAAAGCAGGTATAAGCCACCTTGAGCAAGTGCGGCAACTGCTAAATGCAGGCGCAGATTGGATTCAGCTTCGCCAAAAAAGCGGGACTGAGCAGGAAAAATTGCTGGTTGCAAAAGAAGCTGTTAAATTAGCGCAAAAATACAATGCCATTTTAATAATCAACGATTCTCCGCAAATCGCTTTGGAAAGCGGCGCAAGCGGCGTTCACCTTGGGCAAACAGATATGCCGCCTCTTGAAGCTCGGAAAATTCTCGGAAAAGAAGCCATAATAGGCGGCACGGCAAATACCCCGGAGCAAGCAAAACAGCTAGAAGCAGAAGGCTGCAGCTACATAGGCTTAGGCCCCTGGCGCACAACCCAAACAAAAGAAAATCTAAGCGAAGTCCTTGGTGAAAGCGGCATAAAAAAAGTCACCAGCCTACGCCTAAACACCCCAATAATAGCCATAGGCGGCATAAGCCCCCAAGACATCCCAAAAATCCTATCCCTAGGAGTCCACGGAATAGCTATAAGTTCGTATATAGTAGCGGCAAAAAACATAAAAGAAGCATTTTCTATATTTAAACCATGAAAATAACTCGTACTACCCTGTTCTCTCTTGTTCTCCTTGCCACTGCCGTTCTTATGCTATCGGCTTGCGGCAAAAAAGTAAGTCGCGTGGCATCCGATTCCGTTATTGACCTTTCGGGCAATTGGAACGATACCGACTCTCGCCTAGTGGCTGAGGAAATGCTAAACGACTGTTTGGCGCGCCCTTGGTACGCAGATTTTGTGCGCAGAAAAAACGGTGAAAATCCGGTTATCGTAATTGGGCAAGTCCGCAACCTAAGCTCCGAACACATCAACACAAACACATTTATAAACGATATTCAACGCGTATTAATCAACTCCGGCAAAGTAGATTTTGTTGCAAGCGCCGAAGAACGCCGCAAACTCCGCAACGAAATTGACGACCAAAAAGGCAACGCCACAGACGAAACCGCCAAAGAACGCGGCCAAGAAACCGGCGCAGACATAATGCTAACCGGCACAATCAATTCCATAATAGATCAAAGCGGCGGCCAGCAAGTGAAATTCTATCAAATAGACCTTGAATTAACCGATCTTCAAAGCCACAGAAAGCTTTGGATTGGAAATAAAAAAATCAAGAAATTCGTTGAGAAAAGCGCTTTGAGACTTTAAAATAAGTTGAAATTTGAGAGTTGAGAGTTGAGAATTAAGCTCCTATTTTTGTTAGTCGCAATTTTCTTGGCTTCTTGCGCTAGCCCGGCGAAGCTTAGGCAAGATGGTGTTGCTAAGTCTTCGGCAGTTGGGAATTTTCAAGGAGCTATAGATAATATCGAGAGAAATAAAAAAAAGCTATACAATGCGGGAGATGCTTTTCTTTTGGAATTCGATTTAGGGCTTTTGCATCACTATAACGAAAATTACAGAGAAAGCATAAGGCACCTAGCAAGGGCGGCTCAAATTTTGGAAGACCTTTATTCCCGTTCTGTTACGAACGAAGCTGCCTCCCTCTTAACAAACGACAATATTCGGCCTTACCGCTCTTACCCTTTTGAAATACAATGGCTTTACCAAACGCAAATTTTAAACTTTCTCGCATTGGGCGATATAGACGGTGCTGCCGTTGAAGCGCGCCGAGCACAGCTTGCTGTGCAGGCTCTGCGAGAAAAAGAAGACAAAAAATTCAACGAAAGCGGCTCTTTGCAATATTTGAGGGCATTGACCTTTGAGTGGCAAGCAAATAGCGTGCGCATGTCTGCAGACGATGCTCGCATTGCTTACGATTTTGCAAAAAGGAGTTTCGGAAACTATGTTCCAAGGCAACTTTCGCAGATTCCGGAACACGAGCAGGAAATTGTGGTGATTGGCTATGCTGGTTTAAGCCCTGTTTTGAGGGAAAATAAATTCTGGGGAACCTATGCGCCAGATGGCGTTTTATTTTTGAATTACAGAGATGCTCACGGAAGGCAACAAACCCTGCTCCTAACTGCTCTGGGGCTTGGCGGCCCTGGTTTTAGCGGCAGAACAATGACTATTCAGTTTGCGATTCCGCAAATGGTAGAGAGGGTTTCGCAAACGTCAAAGTTTTCCGTTAACGTAAATAGCAAACCGCAAGCAACTGAGACATTCTCAAGCACAAAAAGAGGCTTGGAAAAAGATTTGGAAAACGGGCAAACTACAACGCTTATTAGAACTGCCGGCAGAGTCGTTACACGCACCATAGCTGCTAACAAAGCTAAAGACAGAATGCAAACAGGGAACGGCCTTGTAGATTTGCTCTTGAATATTGGTACCGATATTGGCACTGGCGCCCTAGAAGAAGCAGATTTAAGGATAGGCTCTGCCCTGCCCTCAACCCTCCAAATCGTCCGCATTCCGGTTGAGCCAGGCAAGCATTCAGTGAGCATCGATGTTTTAGATCACCACGGCAGAAAAATGGGTTCCTCTGCGGAGCAGTTTGTGAACGTAAAAAAAGGCGAAAAAGTTTTCCTTTTCGCCCCAATGCTTAGGTAAATCAATTACATAAAGTAGAATGTAATCACACCCCGAGTGACAAAATCAATATTTAAGTCCTTGCCTGGACCTGGTGGTTGTGCACCTGGCGGTCGTTCTTCTGACTGTTTTGCTTGTATCCCTGCATGCAAACCCAGAGAAATATTCTTTGTTAATTCAGCACTGGTATAAAAATTTGGGAAACCAGTAATATTCATTGTTTCTTCATACTTGTCAATACGCACGTCCACGCCAAGCCCGTAATCTAAAAGACCCTTCCCTAAGGCATATTTAACGCCAAGAACGCCAATTATAATTTGTGAATCTGTGGGATCACCATATTCTGGAGTGAAAGTATGCCTATTCAAACCAAGACCTAAAATAAGTTCCATGCCTGTTCCCATATCGTAAACAAAGCCTACATAATCTTGACCACCACCAAAGTTAACAAACAACCCCATTCTACTTGGAACTTCGTCTTCTGCTTTCTTTTTAGGTGGAGGTGCTTTTCTTGGAGGCGCTTTTCTCTTAGGCGGAGCTTCTTCTTCTTCTTCCCAGTCATCCCAATCGTCGTCATCGGCGTAAACGGTGGTGAAGCTTATACCCAAAGCTAGCAAAAAAACAAGCAATTTTTTGATTAGTACGCTTTTCATTTTTTTTCTCCTGTAAAATTTTTATTAAATATAGTAAACGCTGATTAAGCCATTCTGCTTTCAAATGCTTTCTACGAAAAATGCCCCAGCCTTGAAAAAGTGTAGTTTTAGTTAAGCCACAACTAACCTTTTAAGGAGGATATTATGTTTGAAGCTAACAAGCGTCGCATATACACGAAGGAATTCAAACTAGAGCCACCCCAAAAACCGCTCCAGCATAGCTAAAAACGCAAACAAAAGGATTCCAAAGCCAAGCCCGAACCCAGGAAAACGAAAATGATTTTTAAGTGTTCAAAACGTGCAACCCGCAACCACAGGCTTGGGAAATTTGTATATTCACATTAAAGAGCACCAAAGAGGAGCGACCCCAAAATGAAAAAAACAGCAGAAGACAAAGACGGCTTTAAAATAAACATATCCGTTGACCAAACAATAAAGGCTGGGCTAGATCTTAGGCTTGAGGCCTTGGAAAAACATTTGAAAGCGGATGTACTTTGGTTTTATGGTCCCATACAAGAAGGCTTCATTGAACAGAATTTTTTGAGGGTTGTTGAACAATTATCGGAAGACAAGGATAAAAAAAACGTTTTGTACATCATCCTAACCACCCCTGGTGGCAGTGCCATTGCAGTGGAGAAGTACGTGAACATAGTCCGCCACCACTACAAAGAGGTAAACTTCATAGTACCCAGCTACGCTTACAGCGCAGGAACAATATTCTGCATGAGTGGCGATAAAATATTCATGGATTATTACAGCGTACTTGGTCCCATAGATCCGCAAATCGTCACCAAAGACGGAAAGATGGTTTCTGCGCTGGGATATCTGGATAAAGTAAACGAGCTTATTCAAAAATCGTTAGACAATAAGCTTTCACAAGCAGAGTTTATTATTTTGAAAGAGTTTGACTTGGCTGAGCTTCGTGCTTATGAGCAAGCCAAAGAATTAACAATTGACCAACTGAAAAAATGGCTGGTTCAGTATAAATTCAAAAATTGGAATAAACGCAAAAATAATGAAACCGTGACCAAAGAAGAAAAAAACAAAAGAGCCGAGGAAATAGCAAAGAAATTAAGCAACAGCAATATTTGGAAATCCCATGGAAGACCAATCAACATCAATATACTGGAAAATGAATTGAAATTAAAAATCACTGATTTCGGCAAGGATAAAGTGCTGAATACGCTAATCAAAGCTTACGACCGCTTTATCATGGATTACATCAACAAAATAGGTGCGCCGTACGTTGTTCACACTAGGAGGTCTTTATGAGAAAATCTGTAGTTTCTCAAGTTCGAGACCTGCTTAAAAAGCAGGACCTCAATCCGCAGTTTCACGAAGAGCACAAGAAATTTGCGCAGGAATATCAAGCTCTTATTGATAAAGGATTGGCATCGAAGCGAGAATCTCAATTGCCATCCATCACTGAAAAGATGGAAATACTGGCCAAGAGCTTTAACCAGTATTCCAGATATAGTATGGATTTTACAAAGACACTGCCGTAAAGCAATACCTCTTTCTCCATACTAAACCACCTTACCCAAACCCACAATCATAAAACAACCACATACACATGCGCTAGACAAACTGGCGCAGAAATGGCTTCCAAGCGACCTGGAACAGGCAATGGAGCTTTAGGAGGCATAGAATGAGCAAATCAGATTTAACAATCGAAGAAATCAAAGGTTATTTTGCCAGTGAGCCCTGCCGTGAATACTGGGCAACCGGGCAAACTGGGCATTTTACTGTGCACAGCGAAGAATGAAACGTTGGTAAAATTTTCGTTGCCGGAAAACAATAAAAGCATACTCTCTGCTAAATACCAGCTTTATTTGCCAACAGAACAAATACTGTTGGAAGAAATTAAAGATGTTATCAAAAACATCGAAAAGGGATGAAGACTACGACTTTGGGGAAAAATGAAGAAACGCTGGCTTTTGGTGTTTTTAAAAACGCTAACTCTAAGCATTTCAATGCCTTAGGTAAACAGCAAACCCATGCTTTTTCAGAAAAAAGTGACAAAAAAGTGTTAAAATTGCAAGAAAATGAAGATTGGGTCGCTATTGGGGATTTTTTTTTCTATATTAACCCACCATAAGTATTTTATGGAGCTTTTATGGAATGGAATAGAGCGTTCGACAGAAGATTGGATTTTATAGCCAGATATCGCAGTTTGGACACCAGAGTGCCTTTGGAAAAAAAGAAGGCTTTGCATTATTTGAATCAACAAAAAGGCTGTTTTCACGCTTTTCAGTACACAAATAAAATTCTAGAGCTATTTATATTCCTCGACGAAGAAAATAGCATAGAAACCTCGCTTTCTTATCTTTCTTCCGATTTAAAAAACCTCGGCGATGTGCTTTTGCGCGCCGCAAACCCCGTAAATCCGTTTTTTTTGGCAATAAGAGAAGAAGTGCCAACATGGCATGCCGCTCTAGAAACAGAAATAGCCGAAGCAGAAGCCGATGAACGCGACGAAGCCGATAACGAACAAAGGCTGGAAATAACCATAATGCGCACCGATGCCGGCAAAGATATAACCGACTATGAAATGCGCCGCACACTCCGCAATTTGCGCTCAAGGTTAAAATCCTGGAAAGCAGAACTTAGCGTAATAGCCGATCTCAGCGCAGAATTCGGCGATCTAGACGATAACGAAGCCGAAGATGCCGTTTTAAGGCTCTCTTTGCAAAGCGCGCCGCTTAGAATCAAGAGCAAAAGAGGTGAGCTTTTTGTTGGTTTTGTCCCAATACAAGAAATCTACGATTATCACTTAGAACTCGGTCGCAGGCACAAGGCAAAGCACAATATGATGATAGTAAGCTCAAATATACGCACATATTTGGGTAGCCAAACCTACACAAACGCAAGCCTTTTAGATGCTTTCCTAAGCATGAGAAAAAACGGAACCATTGAGGAATTCCCGTTTTTGCACAACGGAATGACTTTAACCGGCGATAACTTGTGCCCAGAGCAAGAAGGCGGAAAATGGTTTTTATCCATCGACCATCCAAAAATCATCAACGGAGCGCAAAGCCTTTTCACCTACGAACAATATGCAAGCCGCGAAGATAAACCCGTAAACCCCCTCGTTCTGGTAAAAGTAGTTATACCATACCCAGCCGAGAACGAAGAACACGAGTCTGGCAACTTTGTTCGCCTTGTTACAATGGCAAATAACCGCCAAAATCCCGTTTTCAGCTACCACTTGCGCGCCGCAGACGATTTGCAATTCTTTATATGGCAAAAAATGCAGGCAGAGGGTTTCTACTACATATATAAAGAAGGCGTTCGCCCAAAAACACGCACCAGAAAGCTGGAAATCCGCATGCGCCCGGAACTTTCCAAAACCATGCTTCTTTTAGATTCAAAAATCACCGAAAGCCGCGCAAGCGACCAAATTTTCGACCAAGAAAGCTTTTACCAGCGCTGTTTCGGAGCTTTTTACAGGCAAACAACAGAACACGAAAGCCCATTTGTGCGTTTGTGCATAATATACACAAAAGCATGGCAGCTTTTGGGCAGGTTGCCGCTAAAAATAAAAGCCGTAACTCCTGGCCAAGGAACTCGCATAGAACCGAATAAAGATAATCCCCTAACCTTAATCTCCTGGTATGGCGGCAAATTAGAAGATAAATTCGCATTCCGTTCTGCCATAAGAGAAGTAGCTGTAGCGCTCGCTCTTCGTTACTGGCTGCATTACGGCAGGCCTTTTAGAGACTTCCAGACTCTTCAAGAAAACGAAAATGAATTCAATAGCTCAATAATAAGGTTTGTAAAAAGAATCCTAGAAGGGCAGCTATCAAAGGTTATAGTTGCGGAATACAAAGATAACCCAAAATTCTTCGATACTTTAAGCGTTATAGATAACGAAACCGGCGAGACCGTTGAGCGTAGAGTTTGGAAAGGTTTCACAAATACAGATGTTTACAACAATATTTTGGAAATAATGTGTAGCATTGATGGAAATTGGGTAAAATGTAGAGGTGGTTTAGACGATATTTGGGATTAAAGCATGGCTTGGATTATTTTTTTTGCTATCTTACCCTTTGTAGTGATTACAGGCGGTATACTATTTTTTAATGTATATTTGCGAAAACAGATAACCCGCAATGCCACCCCAAAGCCGGTTATCGACGAAGCCTACATAGAGGCGGAAAAAACCAAAGCAGACGACGAAGACCTTGGAAGTTTTTTTGGCGGTAGGAGTTTTTAGCAAGTATGAAAAACATGGATAGCATGGTAAAATCAGCAACGGCATACTTGGAAGATGCCGGTAAGTTAACGGAAGAAGCGTTAAAAAAATACATTCCAAGTGAAAGCAGCATTCCCGCTTCTTTGCACTCTGCAATGCGTTATGCCATATTCGCCGGCGGAAAAAGGCTGCGCCCTGCCCTTGTAAAAGCCGCTTATGAACTTTTTGGCGGGCAGCCCTCCGAAAACATTCAGCTGGCAATGTGCTCTTTGGAAATGCTGCATACATTTTCCTTAATACACGACGATTTGCCCTGCATGGATAACGATGATTTCCGCCGCGGAAAACCAACAACGCATAAAGTTTATGGAGAAGCAACAGCAGTTTTGGCAGGCGATGCTCTTTGCATTTTTGCTTTTGAATTAATAGCCCGCACAGGCAATGTCGCTGTTGTCGAAGAACTCGCCTGTTCGCTTGGAACCAAAGGCATGATAGGCGGCCAAATTGTTGACCTTGAATCCGAAGGTAAAACGGTGGATTTAGCAACGGTTGATTATATCCACTATCATAAAACCGCTGCTTTAATTGAGGCTTCGCTGGTTACAGGAGCATTGCTTGCGAATGCGGAAAAAAACGATTTGGAGCATATAAAGGAATTTGGCAATGGAATAGGCTTGGTATTTCAAATAGTCGATGATATTTTAGATATTGAAGGTTCAAAGGAAAAGTTGGGTAAAGACATTGGCTCCGATATTAAAAACGGCAAAGCAACCTACCCTGCTATTGTGGGGCTCGAGGCCTCAAAGCAAAAAGCCATGGAGCTTTACAATAAATCCTTGGCTTGCCTAGATAAACTGCAAGGTAAAGACACTGAAGCTTTGCGGAACATAGCCGCATTAATTATTGAGCGTACTTATTAATCTCAATCAGCGATACTGCCCTTGCTTGTTTAAGAGTTAGTGGTCTGGGTTCCAATTTTTTAGGTGCATGCGCTGGGCTCTGAGCCCGAGCGTTCTGTTAAAAGAAACCAAAGCGTGAGCTTCTGCGTAATTCAACGCTATGCGGCTGGGATCGGTTCCATTTTCGTTTTTTCCTCTCCAAATCAATACTTGAACTTGCGTATTGTCTTTTAAAGGAGCTTCGTTTTCATCTTCGGGCTTGAACATGAGGAAAGCCACGCTTAGAGGCTCCTCGCTTGTGCTGTCCAGTGCTGTTTGCGAACCGAAAAACCGGAGTTTGTGGCCTTCGTAGATTAAATCCAAAAGAAAATCTTGCGGTTTGTTGTTAAATAGCTTTAATTCAGCGTGGACATCTACGCCGGTATATTTCTCGTTTAAATTGCTCAGCCAAAAAAGATTTCCATCCTTGTTCAAAGTTGAAAGCATATCTTCTCTCAAGTTTTCATTCAGGCTATCACCAACCACAATTATATTTCTGCCTCTGTACCTAATTCCATTCCTTTCAAAAGCTAAAATGGAATCTGGCGGTGAAATCCATATCCTCAAGCCTGTTTTGGCATTATTTGAGTCGATATTATCGTTTGGCAGGGCAATAAGCGCTCCAAGCCCGTTTTTATGCGGCACAACCCAAACAGCGAAGTCGTTTATATACGTAAACGAAGGCGGTGCCTCGTAAATTTTTCCATACCAGGTGAGCAATCCCGTTATTATAAGCAAAATCCAAATCCTAAACCAGTATTTTAAACCCAGCTTTTTACTATATTCTTCCGAACGACTTGAAAAAAGAAATCCCATTATGAGAAAAATAGCAAAACTTACAGGCATCGTGGCAGTATTGCCCCTCTTTGCCTTTGCCAGCGGGTCTCCAACAGACTTGGACTCCATTTTCAGAGGGAATGAGTTTAAGCTTCCCCCTTTAGATTCCACTCATCGCGTTGACTACAGGGAAACCGTTCAGGGCAACCAACAGCAGGGCAGAGAGGAACTTTACACTTTGCAGTTCGATGCCGTTGCAAATTTTGACGCAGCCCAAGCTCGCAGAGCAAGGTTGCAGTCCCAAACAGGTTACAGCATTCAAATGGTTTTTGACGCACCATTTTACAAACTGCGCGGCGGGCATTTCAGAAGAAGATCCGAAGCAGAAGACAAGGCAAGAGAACTATCGTTAGATAATATATCGGCTTTTGTGGTTAGGGTGCGATAGGGCTTTGCAGTCGCTGTATTCAAGGGGAAAGTAGGGCATGAAGTTCCTTGACAGAAAATTCTTAAAGTTTATTCTTGTTGGTATAATTAATACTATTGTAGGGTCGGCTATAATGTTTTCGCTTTATAATATAGCACATTTCAGTTACTGGACTTCTTCAGCTTGCAATTACTTTTTCACCAGTATTTTAAGCTTTTTCTTAAATAAATATTTTACATTTGCTGTAAAAAAATGGAGTTTATTTATGGTTATTGCTTTTATTGTGAACATTGCTTTTTCTTATTTTATTGCTTATGGGCTAGCAAAACCTGTTATGAATTATTTCCTGCAAGGCCAGCCGCTAAATATCCGTGAGAACATGGCTTTGTTTGTAGGAATGTGTTTATTTACAGGTTTAAATTATCTGGGACAAAGGTTTGTTGTGTTTAAAAACCCATCCCAATAATAAACAAAAGTGATATACTACCACGCCCTCTCGCACACAACCTCAGCGTCATTCTTGTGCACGCCACGCCAATAACATAAGCAGGCTTCTTTTTGCTGGCGGCAGCGAGATATTTCTTTCGCTTAATTTGAGCCAAAGCATCTTTAATCGCTTCTTTTATGCCTCTTGCAGTTTTGGAAACCTTGAACTCCACAACGGCGGTCCACCTTTTCGCCTCTATAAATAAATCGTAACGGCCTGCGCCAGCCGAGTTATTGGAGCGAACATCAAAGCCAAGAGCAACCATTAAACCCAAAACAAAACCATGGTAGGTTTTCTCCAAATTATCGTGCAAATCAAAATAAGAA
>JAITFT010000047.1 GCA_031281155.1 Candidatus Fibrimonadaceae bacterium | reverse complement strand
TACTGTCATGTAATGAATGTTTTTTTTGTCCACTTTCGCATTTTGCGAACAGTAAAAGTAAGATAAACAATATCGTCTGTTTCATTGTTCTTATTTTTTTCCTGCGCTAACGGCTTTGCAGGTCTTGCCTAAATTTTTGTACCGCACTCTCGCCGCTTCTGACTAACGTTACAACAAAGGTAGCTATTTTAGCAATGCAAGATTATCGATATCTAAAAAACTCAACTGTTTTTATGGTAGGGGGATTGCAGATAACGCCCGGGGGCTTGTTCGTTTGTGGCAAAGGTACACTTTTCCTTTTACCCACCAACTTTCGTAGAAGTTACACCTCCGCTTGTGCTAAATGATATACTGAGCCTGTCGAAGCACCCCTTGTTACCTGCTGGCATATTTTCATTCTTTTCATTGTGGATTATTTACAATTCTTTCAGCCCAAATTTTATATGCCATACTTAGCTTTGGCATATAGCTCTCTAATGTCGGGTAGTTGATCCGTTGATTATCATAACTTTCCAACTCGCCAACAAGTTCTTCTATCCAAAAAAATCCAAATTCCACTTTGAGCCATCTTATCCAACCATCTATCATCCATTGTTCAAAATCATTGTCTTTCATGTACTTGATTGTGGATGCAAATACTAAAACCTCATCTAACACTACTTCCCAAGTTGGGTATGCTTCAATGTTTATTACATCTTTTGCAACTGAAAACATCTTCTCGCCACTTTCCAAAAACATGTCGCTGTACTTTTTAGTCAAGTGATCTACAAACGGATGGCTAAATTCATGAATCAGTACCGGCAAATCATATAGTTTAGAAAATTCAGGCAATCCGGCGTTGTAAACGGACCCAACTCCCATAATTGCATACACCTCTCTGTTTCCATTGATATAATCTACATTTGTTCCATAGCAACTAGTCCCGTTATTCAATCCGATTTTTATTATAAATGTTCCTGTAGGCTCTTTCCCAAAAAAAGCAAAGCACCAATCTAGATCCACTTGAACAAAAATCAAGTCAAAGCGCTTAGTGGTTTCAGCATACAAATCGGCATTATTTTCGAAAAATTGATTAAACTTGGTATCATTATTAAATTTCTGTAGTAAGGGAACAAATTTTTCCACATTTTCCTTAGTCCAGCGAGGGTCTTGTTGCCAAATATCATTGACATCTGTTAGCAAGTTCAGGTCATCATCGAGATGTGTCGCCATCCACATTGCTCCATCATATGAAATATCTTTCTCATTTATGATTTTTTTTGCGAATTGAATCAACTCGTGATTTTTGTATGCTTCAAAATACCGCTCTATTCTGTCAGAGTAAAGTTTAAATTCGTTTGACGAATATTCAGGTCTTTCTGCCAAGCGAAAAACAATGCTCAACAACTCTACTCTCTTGTCCACACCCGGTTTTTCCAAAAGAGCTTTTTTCGTAACTTGTCCACATGCTTGAAAAGCAAACGAAAGCAAAAATAGTATTAAAAATTTATTCATAATTCGTATAAAATTAATTCTTTAAAATTTTTTCCATTTCGGAGTGTTTTTGGGGCTTGCAGCTAACGTTCCGGGCGCTTGGCGCAGGTGGGGGGGAACGTGCGGTGGCTACGAAGGTACAACTTTTATTACAACGAACAACTTTTCTTAGCAGTTACACCCCCGCTCTCGCAAAACCGCCCGTTACCTGCTTGCCAAATCTTCCTCCTTGTTTTACCTGTCTCACGATAATGCCACAATTTTAGCTTTTGGAAAGTCTGTCAATATAGATTTCACTCTTTGAGATAAAATTTTGGCGTATTCTTCCATTCCTATCTCTTTTCGCTGCTCGTAGTGCCATTCACGAATTCTGTGAATGTCATCGATTGTAAAATCCGGACTTATTTTTGGTTTAGTTTTCATCAATAGTGATGTCCGAAATGACAACATCATAGATTCCTGCTTCTAAGTCTCGCCATAAACGCAAAGTGTCGGCCATTCTTTCGGGTGTTTCGAATGCTTGTAAACAGCTGATTACTGAAGTGTCTAAATATATTTTCACTTTCTTAGACATGGTTGTTCGGATAAAAGAGTGATGTAAAGATACGATTTTTTAAAACTCTACCTGCATCCACATAGATTTAGAGTTATCTTCTTCTTAACAGGTCTCACATATACAGCAGTTCTTTTGCCAGACCTATAATCTTCTCTAGTGATATAAAAACTCTCTGAACTCATGCTAAATTGGACTGAGTTATTGACAAAGTTTGTCGAATAATGAGGGTTATTACTCTGGTTATTTAGTGGTGTTCTTAATACATTTTTGTTGTGAATGAACAGTTCATCTTTTCCATACGAGGAATAATAAGTATGGTTGTAGATAGGAGCTCTATTCTCAATATCCACTACCTTTTGAGTGACCGTTTGCGCGTGAGAAAAATTGGGTCTTAACATATATATGACTATTAATGACGAGGCCAAAATAATTCTTTGCATTAAAATGCCACTATTAAGAGGGTGTTTCATGGTTAATATTTTATAATGTTCTCGTTCAATTTTCGTGCCATTATTATCTTTCTGTTATCCGCTTACAGGTAACGTTTTGGGGGCTTGGCGCAGACGGGGGTTGTGCGGCAGCGGCAAAGGTACACTTTTCCTTTTACCCACCAACTTCTTAGAAGTTACACCCCCGCTTGTGCTATACCCCTTGTTATCGGCAGTGCATTTATCCTCGTTGACACTTATATTATTTTAACACAGGAATACGTAACTGCTTACAGATTTTAATTACTGTAATTTCATTAATATCAGAGTGACGCGGAATAGAAGACAGGTTTCCGTTTAGCATATTTACATACCATGAATGACTACTGCCTTCTCTTTTAAGCGTGCATCCATTCTCTTTCAGATGTTTCAGAAATACGTTTCTCTTCATTAGGTAAATACAAAATTTGATGAATACAGTCAATGTCGTTATGACTGGCTAAAAACTCTTCTTTACGTATTTCCAACGCTTCAGTGATGGCATCATACATATTTTTCATGAGATGATCCATATCTCTGCCTTCCGTTATGGCTTCTGGAACTTGTTCGCATTGTCCTGTCAGCCACCCATTTAAATTTTTCTGAATACTTATGGTATATTTCACGTCAATTATTTTTATTCCATCGCAAAGGTACAATATTTTTCGAAATATTCGTTTTCGGGCTGTACTTTCATTCTCCTTTTCGAAAATATACCGTGCTTTTGGGGCATTGCCTCTAACGTTTTGGCGGCTTTGCGAGGTGGCGGCTTCACGCAGGCGGGGGTTCACCGAGCTAACCACAAAGGTACACTTTTCCTTTTACCCACCATCTTTCATAGACGTGACACCCCCACTTGTGCTAAACCCCTTGTTATCTGCTGGCATTTTCATTTTTCAACTTGTAATAATCCTCCTCCAAAATATTTTTAACTCTTTCTTTTGTTATCCTCTCCGCATAAAAAATCAAAACGAAATCACACTCGTCAACTAATTTCTCTGGAGATTTACCTGTCGGACAAGGCAACCAACCATCATTTTTATTATATTTTTCACTATCAAGATATAACGCGTAGAATGATACAATATCTCTCTTATAGGGTAATCGCTCTTCTATATTCAAGCTCGCAGTAAAACCACTTACCCCAACCTTTATAATATCCACTTTTTTATTCATGGAAATACCTGGCTCTATTACTCGAATACTCAAGATGGAATCACTTTGATTCATAAAGTATATTCTATGAAAAATAGTTGTGTCATTACGGGATAAATGATGATCAAACCTAATCTCTGCATCAATCTGAAAATCCTCAATCAAATCATGTCGTTCTTTTTCAATTCCATTCTCATATATACAATAACTTATAGATATGTACTCACCTTTTTTCAATTCAAATGGAAATTTGAAAACACTTATTCCTTGCAATTCGAAAATGTTTTTCATATCTTCATTGTCAAACTGAAAATCATTATTCAACCCTTGTCCGGCACTTGAGCTAAAAATAAGAAGAAACATTGCCAAAATTAGAACTACTTTTTTCATACTTGCTTTATTATTCATTGACTATGGTGTACTGTTCTTTTTCGCTTGCCGATAACGCCCGGGGGCTTGGCGCAGGCGGGGGGCTGGCGCGGTGAGTGCGAAGGTACAAAGTTTTTTAATACGGACAACTGCCGATTAGAAGTTACACCCCCGCTCTCGCAAAACCGCCCGTTACCTGCTTGCGTTCTTCTCATTCTTTGTGTTTCACGTATATTAATTCGTCCATAAATTCTCCATTCTTGAATAATGCTTTTTTCAGTTTTGCTTCAAGGACAAGTCCTGCTTTTTCTAATACTCGTTGAGATTTCAAATTTGTAGAAAACGGTCG
>JAITFT010000206.1 GCA_031281155.1 Candidatus Fibrimonadaceae bacterium | reverse complement strand
CTCGCATTGCACAATATGAAGAAAAGCTAGGGTTGGCTGTCCCATTGACGAAAACGGGAGGCGGTTTTAAAAATCTCGGCGTTGAACAGGCGATAGCATTGATTGGGAGATAAGCCCCTGCAAACGCTCTGCGGTTATTTCGCTGGGGCTGCTTGCACCCGCCGAACGTGAAATTCGCTCCTCCATAACCGTGCCGTCTAAATCCGATGCTCCGCAGTGGAGGGCTTTTAGTGCGGTTTCAATGCCTAACTGCACCCAATAGGCTTTTATATGAGGAAAATTATCTAAAAAAAGTCTTGAAACAGCTATGGTTCTTAAAATATCTTCTTCAGTAGCTTTGTTTTTGACCTGCCTGCCAAGAGCGTTGTTCTGAGGCAAAAACACCAGGGGCAAGAATGCTAAAAAACCGCCTGTTTCGCTTTGCAAATCGCGAAGCATAGCCAAATGCTCAATTCTGTGCTCTATGCTTTCCACATGCCCAAACAGCATTGTAGCATTTGTTGGAATGCCCAATTTATGCGCTGTTCTGTGAACTTGCAACCACTCTACCCCACTTTCTTTTTCACCGCAAATCTGCCGCCGAATTTCCGGAACCAGAATTTCTGCGCCGCCACCGGGCATCATGCTTAACCCAGCCTCTTTCAATTCGCTTAAAATACTCTCAACGGAACGCTTTTCTTGCTTTGCAAAATGGCAAATTTCCACAGCGGTAAAGCATTTTAAATTAACAGAGGAAAATTCTTTTCTAAGCATTTTCAGCATGCCGGTATAATACGAAAAAGGATTATCCGGATGCAAACCGCCTACTATATGCAACTCACAAGCCCCTAAATCAACGGCTTCTCTTGCCTTTGCCAAAATTTCTTCCAAACTCATATTATAAGCAGCCGGAGAATCTTTTTTAATTTTTGAAAATGCGCAAAAACTGCAACGTAAACAGCAAACATTAGTATAATTTATCTGCCGATTGCAAACCCAATAAACATTCTTGCCATGAAGTTTTTCCTTATAATCATTTGCCAGCTTTTCAAGCTCATGAAAAGGCAAACTAAATAACTCAAGGGCTTGCGCCTTAGATAAGTTCATCCAGCATCCTGTTTACAATGCTTGGGTTTGCTTTGCCGCCGCTGTTTTTCATTATTTGACCCACAAAAAAGCCGCGGAGCTGTGCTTTGCCAGATTTGAATTCTTGCCATTGGCCGGGGTTTTCTTCTATTGCTTTGCGAACAATGGCTTCTATGGCTGCGGTGTCGGTTATTTGCACCAAGCCCTTTTCTTTGATGATTGTGTTTGGGTCTTTGCCTGTTGCTAACATTTCTGCGAAAACGGTTTTTCCGATTTTCCCAGAGATTGTGTTGTTCTCTATTAAGTTCACCATTTCCGCTAAATCTTCTGCTTTGAATTTTAATGTTGAAATTCCGCCTTCCATTTCTTTTAGCTCACGCATAAGCTCGGATGTAACCCAGTTTGCGAGGAGTTTAGGATTTTTGCAGGTTTTGGAAGCAAGGTCAAACCAGTCGCTGATTTCTTTGTCGGCAGTTAGCACTTGGGCATCGTAGGCGTTTAAGCCAAAATCGCTTTCAAAGCGAGAGCGGCGAAGGTCTGGGAGTTCGGGCAGGCTTTTTCTTATGCTGTCTATTAAGCTTTTGTCTATGACAAGCCTTAGTAAGTCTGGGTCGGGGAAATATTTGTAGTCGTGGCTGTCTTCTTTGCTGCGAATTACTATGGTTTTGTTGTGGTTCGCATCGTAGCGTTTTGTGCATTGCTCAACTTCTTTGCCGCTATCGAGCGTTACGGCTTGCAATGCCATTTCTGCTTCCAAGGCTTTTTGCAAATTTGAAAAGCTGTTTAGATTTTTGATTTCAGCCCTTGTGCCAAAAGGGGCATCTTCGCTTTTGCGAATGGATATATTGCCGTCGCAACGCATATTTCCGTTTTCCATATTCGCATTTGAAACTCCGGTGTATTCCAGAATTTGCTTTATTTTCTGCAACACCAAAACTGCATCTTCGGGGCTGCGAATATCTGGCTCGGTAACTATTTCGCAAAGCGGGGTTCCGCAGCGGTTTGCATCGAAGTGGGAATTTTCCGGTGAAAAATCGTGGACTAATTTCCCTGCATCTTCTTCTATGTGAATACGATTTATGCCAATGCGTTTTTTTTCACCGTTTTCGCTGGTTATTTCAATATAGCCTTTTTTGCAAATTGGGTGGTCGTGGGCGGGGATTGCGCCTGTTTGCGTTATTTGGTAGCCCTTGGGCAAATCGGGGTAAAAGTAGTTTTTGCGAGTCCAAAGGGCGTGGGTATCTATTTCGCAGTTAAGGGCAAGCCCCAGCTTTATGGCGAGCTTCACCGCTTCTTTGTTTGGAACGGGAAGCGTGCCCGGCAACCCAAGGCAACCAGGGCAAACACGCTTGTTTGGCTCTGTATTAACTTCTATTTCGCAACCGCAAAATAATTTTGTTTTGGTGGCAAGCTGGCAATGAACTTCTAAACCTATGACTGGAAAGTATGGCATGGGGCTAATGTAGAAATTAAAATCCGTCTTCCAGTGGTATTTCCAGTTGCTCGGTTGTTTCTTGCGAAGGAGTGGGTTCGGCTTGTTTTTGCATGGGGTATTGCGGAATTAAGAATTCGCTGTTTAGAATATCGCTGAATTCCGTTAGGCGAGGGAGATCGTCTGGAATGCGGTTTATGCCGAAGTATTTTAGAAATTCCGCTGTGGTTATGTAGGTGTACGGGTTGCCAACGGTCTCTGCGCGTTGGCCTAGGCTTATGAACTTTTTATCTAAAAGACTGTGCAAAGGCCCATCGCAGGAAACTCCGCGAACTGCTTCAATGCCGGCTTTTGTTATGGGTTGTTTGTAAGCGATAATCGCAAGAGTTTCCAGTGCGGCAAATGAGAGGCGGCGAGGGTTGTTGTCTGGGAAGAGTTTGCGAATATATGGGTAGTAAGCGTTTTTTGTGCGAAAGCGGTAACCGCCAGCGACCTCCACAATTTCAAATGGAGATTTAATTTTCACCAATTGTTCGTTTGCATGCCTAAGGGCGTTAGAGACTTGTGTTTGGTCTAGGAAATCGCCTATAACTTCTTTTAGTTTTTTTATAGTAACAACTTCAGTTGAAGCAAATACCAAGGCTTGTATTATGCAAGAAAGTTCCTCTACGCTTTCAATGGGGGGCAAATAAGATTCATTTTCCATTGCTTGAACCTCGATGTAAAAATAAATCCATTAAAACCAATGCGGCCATGCTTTCTACTATTACTGGGGCACGAATGGCTACGCAAGGGTCGTGGCGGCCTTTTATGGAGATTTCGCCTATTTCGCCGTTTTTGTTTTTTGTTTTTTGGACTTGTGAGATTGAAGGTGTTGGCTTGAAGGCTATTCGGCAGAGAATGTCTGCGCCGCTGGTTATGCCGCCGTAGGTTCCGCAGCTTATTTTGTTGTGCTCGCTGCCTAGCATTTTTGCCGCGTTGAAGCCTTCGTCTATCTCAAAGCCTTTTGTTGCTGGGATACTTAGCATTGCCATTGCGAGCAATGCTTCTGTGCGGTCGAAAATTGGTTCGCCTAGATTTTTTGGCGGATTTTTGATTGTTAAATTTACAATGCCGCCTATGCTGTCGCCGTTTTTACGGGCGCTTTCGATTGCTGTTTCGATTGTGGCGGCGCAGGCGCATGAGTCTGCCCCTACGGAATTTACTTGTGCGGTAAATTCCGTTCCGCATTTTTCGTTTAAAAATTTTCGGGCTATGGAACCGGCGGCTACTCTGGCTATGGTTTCTCTGGCGGAGCTTCGGCCGCCGCCTCGGTAATCTCTGAAACCGTATTTGGAGTCGTAGGCTTCATCTGCGTGGCCTGGCCTGTACCAATCTTTTATCTGTTCGTAGTCTGCGCTGTGCTGGTCGTTGTTTTCTACTATTAGGGATATGGGAGTGCCGGTTGTTTTGCCTTCGAAAACGCCGCTTAGGATTTTGACAATATCGCATTCTTTGCGTTGGGTTGTTAAGTGGCTTTGACCTGGGCGGCGACGATCTAGGAAGGGCTGAATGTCGCTTTCGCTTAGAAGAAGCCCGGCGGGGCAGCCGTCAACAACTGCGCCAATGGCTTTGCCGTGTGATTCGCCCCACGTGCTAACTGTAAATAATTTTCCAAAAATGCTGGACATTGGGGGAAATGTAGAAAAATACTAGGACTAGCTCCCAGTGAAGGAGTGGAGTATTTTCTATATTACCCTGCATGAAAAAAATTCTACCCTTTATTATCGTTAGCGCGCTTGCCCTTATGGCTTGCAAAAAAGGCTCGGTTTCTGGTACGGTTATAGATCCGTTTACCGGGAAAGCCGTTGAACTCCCCACGGTGTGGATAAGAGGCACCACCTTTAATTCTCAAAAGCTCCCCGGCGGTTTGCCAGATGGCAAGTTTAAATTTGAGAAAATCGAACCTGGTACCTACACTCTAGAAGCAGGCAAGA
>JAITFT010000149.1 GCA_031281155.1 Candidatus Fibrimonadaceae bacterium | reverse complement strand
TAGGGTGCGTTACGAATTCGCTGTATTTGTGAATAATGCTTTTTATTTGCCAATCCATTGAAAAATTTTTGCAATCATCTTCATCTTTCAAATAGATGGTTACTTTCGTTCCATTTTTTTCTTTTGGAAGCTCATCTATGGTAAAATCGCCTGTGCCTTCGGATGTCCATTGGTAGCCTTGTTCTTCCCCTGCTCTTTTGGAATGGACTTCTACTTTTTCCGCAACCATAAATGCGCTGTAAAACCCAACGCCGAACTGCCCGATTAAATTCACGTCTTTTTTGGCATCGCCTGTTACGCTCTGCATAAAGCTCTTTGTGCCGGAGCGAGCTATGGTACCTAGGTTTTGGATTAAATCTTCTCGATTCATTCCTATCCCGTTATCTTCTATAGTTAAAATTTTGCTTTCATCATTTGCTGCAATGTCTATGCGCAGTTCCACGCCAGTTGGTAAAAGCTCTGGGTTTGCTATGGACAAAAATCTTAGTTTATCCAAAGCATCTGCCGCATTTGAAACCAGCTCGCGCAAAAATATTTCTTTATTGCTGTACAGAGAATGTATCATCAAGTGCAGCAGATCACGAACTTCTGTTTGAAACTCCATTTTTTCTAACGACATATTTTCCTCTCTAAAAAAATTAGGGGTAAGGTAGAAAATTCTACATTACCCGCTAATGCGTTCCAAACTAATATTCATAAAACGAACCCTCGATAAGCTATATCCAAATCCGCCTATACCTCTTAACCACACAGATGCTTTTTCTTTTTTGGTAGCGGTTGTGCTTTCTGCCCAGTGCAAAGATTCTGTGGTAAATATGGTTACGCCAAAGCTTATGGTGGCGGCTCCGACTCCTGAACTAATGGCAAAACTGCCAGAAAAGAAAATTTATTCTCTGATTAAGCTATGCGGATTGGCTAAAAACAAAAGCAGATTTTTGAAAGGGCTTTCAAAAATGATAGTAGAAAAACATGGTAGCGAAGTGCCCAATTCATTTGAAGAACTGGAAGCTTTGCCTGGCGTTGGGCACAAAACGGCAAGCGTTGTTATGTCTCATATTTTCAAAATACCGGCTTTTCCCATAGACACGCACATACACAGGCTTGCTTGTAGGTGGAGGTTAAGTGATGGCTCTTCTGTTTTGCAAACAGAAAAAGACCTCAAGGCAGCATTTCCAAAAAAAGAATGGGAGCGCCGCCACTTGCAATTTATCTACTATGGCCGTGAATTTTGCCCAGCTAGAGGGCACCACTTGGAAAAATGCGTGATTTGTTCGTGGCTCCAAGCGGATTTGAACCGCTGACGCACGGATTTTCAGTCCGATAGTATCCAAAAGGATTACAGTAAAATCTAACAGATTTTACCGTTTTCTCTGAATTACCAAACATTTTCGCCATTTCTCGTGTCAATTCTATGTCACCTCACAAAACTTTACCTTAAAATATAATCCATTTCCTATAAAAGAGTTCATTTTTTTGAAAAAAGTTGAAAAAAAATGTCAGCCGGAACATCCGAGAACCATCGGGTTTGTTGGTAGGCGTATATTTTGTTTGGGTAGAGTATTCTAATGAGTTTTGGGATACTTTTTAATCTTGTTAAACCACAACTACCAGCGAGGAATAGATTAAGTTCTAGGAGTGTTAGAAGTTAGACCTTGTTGTGATAGGTTAAACCCTGTTATGGTGGTTAAATTCTTACTCTTTATTTTTTTTTGGTTTCAGCCCATTTCAAAATTTTATTGACGACATATCCGTTATTTTTTTGTTTTGAGTTGTCTGTTTTTTTCTCTTTAATCATAAAACCCTCTTTTTTGTATTTACCCCCACCCAAAATTGAACCCCCTCATATCAACACCCCCTACCAAAAATCAACAAATGAGTAATAAATAATTTTGGTGTGTTAAGTGGTTTTCGTTTTTCACTATTCGTTTTTTCCCATTGACTTAATACACCCAAAAAAATCTAAAGGGGTGTATCATGTTGGTTCATAAACTTGAATTTATTATTTATCCTTCAAATCTCTTTTTTAATTTTTTGTAATAATTTTCTACACTTTTATCACCATCATTATCTAAAAATAAACAAAATGGTAAACTATCTGTCTCTCTATGTTTAATAATACAATTACAACACCTACGATTATTCGGACATTCTTTTTTAGGACAAACACATTCTTTTACATTGTTACAAGACATTTATTTTTCTGCATATACGGTTATACTTTTTATTATATTCAAATCTTTTTTATAAACTGCAATCTCTTCATCGGATAAATAATTTTTCAATTCATCATCAGAAATAACAATGTTCTTTTCTTTTTGTATCGTTATGTTTTTAAATCCTGTATCTTGGATATATTTTAGATATAAGTCTTTTTCTACCGCCCCAAGCACGCACCCAGCATACATTGCTGCAACCGATCGTAATTTTTCAGGTAATTGCCCAGTAAGAACAATGTCTGAAATACTAAAATGTCCATTTGGTTTCAAAACTCTATAAATTTCCTTAAACACTGCTTGTTTATTTGGAACAAGATTTAATACACAATTACTTACAATTACATCAGCTAAATCTGAGTTCAAAGGTATGTTATCAATATCACCTTTAATAAATTCAACATTGGTAAACCCAAGTTTTTTGACATTTTCGTTAGCTTTTTCAATCATTTCAGGAGTAAAATCTATTCCGATTATCTTACCTGTTTCTCCTGTTTCTGCTCTTGCTACAAAACAATCATTTCCAGCACCGCTACCTAAATCAATCACGGTGTCCCCCTTTTTTATTTGAGCAAATTTTGTAGGGAGACCACAACCTAGACCATAATCAGCATCGGGATTATAACCTTCCAATGAATCATAACTTTCACTCATTACACTTTTTGTTTTTTTGCTACCACAACAACTACTAGAACCACAACAAGAACTGTTCTTTTCAGAAACAATTTTACTATAAGTTTCCTTAACAATTTCTTTTAATTCGGTTTCACTTTCCATATTTACTCTCCTAAGTTCTATTTTCTGTTAAATGAAATATAGAAAATTCTAAGAGTAGACAGCCTACTCCCATAACTTTGAGAATTACCTAGTTAAAACCATTAACCTGTATCTCTAAGGTTTCAAACACTCTACCCTAGTAGGTCTGTGTGAGTTTGGAACTCTTAGAATATTTTTTAGTGCCGGCTGATACGACCGTATTCTATCGGCTTCATATCCGCCGGCACTATCGGGAACTGTAGGGTTTGTGGGCGGCGTGGCTTTTAACCAACTTTTTTATAGCATCCCTCCTTTGTTAGATTTAATTCTAAACAAGTTATTTTCCCCTTTGGTGGTTTGGTAGGGATAGACATTTTTCTACCCTTAGAACTAATGCTTACACTCATAGGAACATTCAATTCAATTAACTTGTCATTGTTTTTAGCTTTCCTTTTTTTACACTTCCAAGTCCTACCTTTTTTACCACTCTTTTTTTCTGTAATCCCATGTTCCTTGTTGTATTTTGACCTGTATCTTTTTTGGGTAGCCATTGACATCGTTTGACTTACGGAAGTCCAAGCTACCAAATGAGTTTTCCCATCCATTCTGTATTGTCTATACAGCCCAAAAGTAAACCCAAATTTTTTAGTTTTTCCATTGGAGACAATTTTCTTTTTACCACTTCTGCCTTTGTAGGTTTTCCTAATCCATTTAATGATATTGTCTATTTCCTCTTTCTCAAAATCGGGCTCAACATAAGGGTAAGCAAAATCCTCCAGCCAATCCCCCACATCCTGTTTTTCCCTAACCATTTTACACAAGGTTTGGGTAATAAAATTATTCCTGTTTCCTTTGATAAATTCACCTATTTCTTTTGAATTAATAGTATCACTACTATTAAGTAAATTGTTTGTTTGTGATACTTCTAACTTAACTTTATAGCTTAAACAATTTTCATTTACATAGACTATTTTATTGGGAACAAAGAAACCTCTAAACAAATCACAGCATTTGGAATCATAATTTGAGCCAAGTTCTTTTGCTATTGTTTCATAGATATTCTTGTAGTTGTTTGGGTGTAATTTATTAGCTATTTTTACCAAAACGTGGCTGTTCCCACTGCTTGATTCCATAATAGCTAATACACAGTCGAAAACAGAATTAGTAGTATCACTACTATTAAGTAAATTGTCATTAGAGTTTGATACCTTTAATTTATTATTTGGATTAGGAATTAAATTAACCATAAATTCACTAGGCTCTAAGTTGTCATAGTCAAAGCATAAAGTATCACTAAAATTAGGATAACACTGACCCCAAACAATCATAGGGCGTTCTAATTTAGGAACATCTGGTTGACAAATGTCCTCCAATTCAAATTCCTGTGGTTTCCAACTCCGTTTAGGAGAGTTTATTGTTTGTTTTATTGTTCTTGTGAGTTTCATTTTCACCTTTTCCCCTTCAAGAAATTCATATCCCAGACATTGGGAAAAGGTGGGTAGTTTGAAGGTTCTACCTCACCTGTTTTTTATTTATTTTAAGGAGTGAGAGATTTTGTTTCACTCAAAATCTTTTTTACTTTTTCCCAGTCTATTTTCCTAGTTTTGGGTTGTGGTTTGGGTGGTGTTTTTTCCATATACTTTTCCTATTTTGAAGTTTTTCTATTACTATTATAGCATAAATTTCGCCAAAATCATGAATTTTTATCAAAGAATCCTGCGTTTTATCCCTCTAAATCGGCAGTTTATCGCCTTTTTAATGACCTTGTAGAAGGCCAGAAATGCCCCTACAAACCCTTGAAAATCTCTTTAATGGTTAGGTGGTCTAAGGGCTAAAAACGTCTTAAAAACCCTTAAAAAGCCATTTCTGTGGTGGCTGATTGAGGGTCTAAGTCCTTTAAAAAAGGGTTATTTTTCTTTGAATTAGTGGTATCATTACTATTAAGTAAATTTGTTAGTATATGATACTACTAATCCGGTTTGAGACTTAAAGAAAAAGGGTTAGAAATAGTCCTCTTCCAGCCACTTTAACAACACTTTTCTCTCCTTGATAGTCTCCTCAAATCCCGCTTTAAAATGTTTGGGTTCAAACTTTCCATAAAGGTCAGAGGTGATACTTGTGCCGGCGTGACCCATTTGATAACTCACCATTTGTAATGGGGTTTGGGCTAATAACTTATTAACAGCAAAAGTATGTCTCAACCTGTGTGGGTGAACGCCTTTGTGATACCTTCCCAAAATTAACCTAAATGCGTTTGGAGTTTTTTGGAATATATTGCCTCTCTCAAACAGTTTAACTATGGTTGGGCAAATTGGGAGATTTCTATTTGCTGAACTTGTTTTACCTGTGGTTTTATGATTACCAACAAAATCACCATGTAACGAAATAATGTTATTTTTAAGGCTTTCTGGCTTTATCGCTTTCAACTCGCCTAAACGTATTCCCGTTATTAACAAAAACAACGCTATATCGTGGTAAGTTTCATTTAATTCAAGATTTTTCAGTAATGTTTTTTGTTCCTCAATGGTTAAAGGTTCAACAACTTTTTTGTTCTTCCCCACAACAACCTTTACTTTGACTGCCCCCCAAAGGTTTCCGTTATGAATCCAACCCTGTAAAGCCGCTAGTTTTGCTAGCTGTTTCAAAATGTCAAGTTCCTTTTTAATTGTGCTGGCGCTTACAATTCCTTTATGTTTACTGTATCTTTTTTTGGAACGCCAATTCATAAAGTCGTGGGCGGTGCTGAATTTTAAGTCGTTAGTGGTTTTAAGTTCGTAGTCCTTAAAAAAGTCAAAGAATACCCTCTCACAACCAAAATTTTCAACATCTCTTAAACCCTCAGCATTTTTACCTTTTTTCCAAAGTTCAAAAAGTTCTTTCAATGAGTGTGTTCCCAACGCTTCAATACCGGAGTTATAGGGTAAGGTTATGTTGGGGATTATTAAACTACGTATAAATTCCCTTTTAGCTTCCTCGTCTAAGGTTACGTATTGAATAACATATTGTTTCATCTCTTGTGGTGTAATGTTTTGTCGTTTCTCCCTTGGTAGTAAACTTATTATAGTTTCATGGGCGGTTTTACACGCCTTCATAAAACTTTTACTATGTTTGGGAATGTAGTAGGATAATTCTTTATATCCTCTTGACCTATCCCTGATTAACCCTGTTTTTTCAAACAAATACGCCATAACTGACCCCTTGATTTTGTGTCAGTTTTGTGTCAGTTGATAAAATTAGACGGAAACTTTGAAAAACTAAAACCCTCAAAATCTTCAAATTTAAGGATTTGTTCGTGGCTCCAAGCGGATTTGAACCGCTGACGCACGGATTTTCAGTCCGACGCTCTACCAACTGAGCTACAGAGCCATGGTTACAAATATAGAAAAAAAAAACTGCGTTGTCAAGTAAAAAAGCTAATATAAGCCAGCTCTGTAGGCTAATCACTGGCGAAAACTTTTCTACATTAACCCCTCATGCTTAACATAAAAGATTTACACGCTACTTTAGCAGATGGCACGGAAATTCTTAAAGGTTTGAATTTATCCGTTGGCAAAGGAGAAATTCATGCCATTATGGGGCCAAATGGAGCTGGTAAAAGTACGCTTTCCAAGGTTATAGCCGGGCACCCAAGCTACAGGGTTACAAAGGGTAGCGTAGTATTTCATGGGAAAAATTTGCTTTCGCTTTCGGTTGCAGAACGAGCCAATTTGGGTTTTTTTATAGGCTTTCAGTATCCTTTAGAAATTCCGGGCTTGGGCAATGAGGAATTTTTGCGGGCAACTATAGACGCAAAACACAAGGCTCTTAATTTGCCGAAAATGAACGAAAGCGAATTTAGCGAAAAAATGAAAAAAACCATGCAATTGCTGGAAATGGATTCTCGCTACAAGGAACGCGGATTGAACGAGGGTTTTAGCGGCGGCGAAAAAAAGAGAAACGAGATTTTGCAAATGGCAATGCTGGAGCCATCCTTAGCGTTTTTAGATGAAACAGATTCCGGTTTGGATATTGATGCTCTCAGAATTGTTGCAAATGGAATAAACAAGCTGATGAATGCAGAGCGTTCCGTAGTTTTAATTACGCATTATCAACGCTTGCTAGATTACGCAAAGCCACAATTTGTGCATGTTATTATAGATGGCAAAATAGCAAAAAGCGGTGGTGCCGGGCTTGCTCTTGAGTTGGAAGAAAAGGGTTATGAGCTATGATTTTTCCTTAAAAGAAAATGAGTATTTGAGCATTTTATCTTTTAATTCTCCAAGTAATATTAGCGTTGAGCTTTGCGGTGAAGGCGCTGTTTTTGAATATCGCAGCTTGTTGGTTTTTGGCGAGAACGAAAAGCCAGAGCAAAAAGTCCATGTTATCCATAAAGCCCCGAACACAAAGAGTTTTTTATTTGCAAAGCATATTCTAAGCGACAATGCTAAAGCTGAGTTTAACGGAGTAGTCGAGGTTTGCGAGTACTGCAAAGATATTGAGTCGCGGCAGCTTGTTAATAGCATTTTGCTTTCGCCAAACGCAAAAGTCATTTCAAAGCCAGAGCTGAAAATTTACTGCGATGAAGTTCAATGCTCGCATGGCAGCACTTGTGGTGCTTTGGACGAAGACGCTTTGTTTTACTTGCAGTCTCGCGGTATGGGTTTAGCGCAAGCAGAAAAACTTTTGCTCAACGCCTTTGCGGCAGAGCTTCACACCTCGTTCTCTGCATTGCCAATGCCGTTGCCATTTATGGCAACAAGCCGAATACCTTCCAGCGTTAAGTAAGGGTCGTAGCTTTTGATAATGGGAGTGCGCTTTAAAAGCATTTGCCCCCAGCCGCCCGTGGCTATTACGGGAATATTTTCCATTCCAATTTCTTTTTTTATGCCTTTAATCAAAAAATCCAATTGTCCTAAAAAGCCGTAAAGAATACCGGCACGCATGGCATCGCCGGTATTTTTAGCCACAAATCTGTTTGTCCATTTTATGGAAACCGGCAAAAGCATTGCAGCCTTTTCCGTTAGAGTGTCCATAGATACGCTTATGCCCGGCAAAATCAAGCCGCCTGCAAAACTGCCATCGTGCAGCACATCGAATGTGGTTGCGGTTCCCATGTCCACAACAATGCAGTTTTTAACGCCTTGCGAGCGAAGCGCAATCATGTTGCAAAGGCGGTCTGGCCCAACGCTTGCGGGGCGGGGGTAAGCTATGGGCAAATCTAAGCAATTTTTTGAGCTAACAATTTGCACGGGTTTATTAAAATACGCTGTGAGAGCTTTAATCCAGGGGCGTTCAAGCTGCGGAACAACAGTGCTCAAGCCTATATGCGTAAATTCTTTTGATTTACGCCCAAAATGTTTTACAAAATCGCTTATTCGGAAAAAAATCTCATCGCTGGTAGTTTTTTCGTTTGTGATTAAGCGATAGCTCGCTTCAACTTTTGAGTTTCGGTAAATACCAATTGCCGTTTGGCTATTGCCTATATCTATTGCGAGAACGAGCGTGCGTTTCATTTTATCCTCATTGAAATATCCAAGGCTTTTACGCTGTGGGTTAGCGCGCCTATGGAAATAAAATCCAAACCTATGCTGGCAATTTCTTTTATGCGTTCCAGAGTCATGTTTCCGCTGGCTTCCAGTTCAACCGGGTCTCCGCTTTCTTTGACAATGCGCACGGCTTCTCGCATTGTTTCGTTGTCCATATTGTCTAGCATAATTCTATCTATGCCAAGCCCAAGCAATAATTTTAATTGCTCAAGATTTTCAACTTCTATTTCAACTTTTAAATTTTGCGTATTTTGTTTTTTAACCGATTTCCACGCTTCTAAAACTCCGCCTGCTGCCGCAATGTGATTATCCTTAACCAGCACCATATCCCATAAGCCCATGCGGTGGTTTGAACCGCCACCGGCAAGCACAGCGTATTTTTGCAAAGTTCTAAAACCTGGGATTGTTTTGCGGGTGTCTAAAACTTTCGTTTTGCCTCCCTTCAAAGCGGTTGCAAATATATTTGTTATGCTTGCAACGCCAGATAGTTGTTGTAAAAAATTGAGCATTACACGCTCACCAGAAAGCAGTGTTTTTGTTTCGCCTGTTATGTTCGCAATTTTGTCGCCAACTCTAACTGAGTCTCCATCGGAAACAAAGCTTTCAATTTTTACATCGCCAAGTTCGCTAAACACCAACGGAATAATCGGAAGCCCGGCTATAACTCCATTTTCTTTCGCTATAAGCGTTGCTGTTTGAATTTGCTTTGCGGGCAGTGTCCAAAGGCTTGTAAAGTCGCCTGTTTGCACATCTTCGTTTAAAGCAAGCTTAATTAATATTTGAGCATCTTTTGTTGGGAATTGCAAATTCATAAAGAGCCCTCGGCAAACAAAGTCAACTTTAATTCCGAGTCGTCTATGAGCTGGTATTCCGGCAGGCGGCTGGATAGCTTTTGGCTTTCGGAAAGTATAATTGGGACTCCTTCGCCACGTTTATCCATCAAAAAGCCCCTGTAGCCTGCAATTTCCTCAAAGTCCACTACGGCGCAACGTGCGAGCAAACTGGCAATCAACTCATTTCTTGCGGCTTGCCGCAGAGCTAGACTGTCCACGGTCATGGTATTGGGAATTGCTCCGGGCGAGAAAATTTCCAAGCGGTCGGAAAACATGTGAATTCTTATTTTCGAGCTTTGAATAGAATAGTCTCTGTGAGCAACAGCATTTACAATTGCCTCAAAAACCGCTTGCGGAGCGTATTGCGGAATGTCAACTCTGCCAGGATTTTTGAATGCTCTGATTTTTGTATTGCTTTTTACAAATTTATACGCAGCGGTAATTTGCTCATCTAAAGGCCCAAAAATATCTTTCGCATCAAATTGATATGCGGAGTTGCGCTCTGTGCTGCTATAGGCAACGCATTGAATATAGGCATTAGGCAAAAATTCCTGCGGCGCCTTTGTTGCCAAAAGAATTCCGCTTACACTCGGCACTATATTTTTTTCTTCGTCTTGCGTTAGCAGTTTCAGTTTTAATAAAAATTCCTCATCGTCTTTTGGCGAAAGCGGAGTTCTAAATTTTTCCCAAAGAGATTTGCTTAAACAATCTCTCGAAGCAAAAGCCACCGCCTGTTCATCAAAGCGGATAATTCTAGCTTGGCTTCGCTGTTGAAACAACCTTGCGAGTACTTCTGGTTTCATTTGCCGTTTTGAGCTGCCAATTCGTTGTAAATATCCGCTGGGGCTTTGGTGAACAAAAAGGCTTCTTGGGATTTCTATTCTTATAACAATATGCTCTTTGTTTTCTGTGTTTATGGCAATTTTATGTATTTTGCAAAAAAGCGGCGGCGTAATTAAATCATTGCAAATGCCTCTGATCCATGTTTCAACAATGTCTAATTTGTCTTTTGAAATTCCAGTTATTTTTTTTGATTTATCATCAACGCCTAAAATAAAATTGCCGCTAACAGTATTAGCCATAGCAGCCAGTTCGTCTGCCATTGAATTTCTATGTGGTTCGCTAACCTTATCTTCATCAAAGCGCAGGTCTTTCAATTCTAAATAAGTATCCTCACCAAGCTCAATGCTTTTTAGCAAATTTTCTGTAAGCTTATCTCGCATTTGAGAAATATAGAAATTTCTATATTTATGCTATGGCTACGCTTACAATCAATTTGCCTGAAACAGTAGATATAGATAAAAGACACTTATCTATGCTCGTTGCCAGCAAGCTTTATGAACAAGGTCGGGTTTCTCTTGGCCAAGCATCTGATATTGCAGGTTTAACCAAAAGGAGCTTTATAGAGCTTTTGAGTGATTACGACGTTTCAGTTTTTAATTTTCCAGCTTCAGATTTGTCAATAGATATGGAGCAATATGCAACAAAGCAAGCTGGCGAAATTTAGCTTGCTGAATTTATGGGGATGCATTTGCATATAATAGAATACAGAAGGTTATTTCTCTTGCTCAATGCATTTAAACCCCATAGCTTCCCACTTTGGGCGAATTTCGTCCAAATGTTTGAAGTATCCTTTTATTCCGCCGTACTCTTCCAGCAAAGCAAAGCGAATGCGGTAAACTTCATCTATCGGATCTTCTTCAACGTAATTCATTTTCAGCTTCCTCTTTTTCAATTTCCAACAACAAATCTGGCGTTACTAACTCGGGCAACCACAAATTTCTAATTCCGTTTAAAACAGCTATTTTAGAATAAGCGGGTCTTCCCAAATGAGTCATATTCCAACTTAAAAGGTAGTTAATTTTATAAACTACGCATACAGCCAAATGAAAGCAATCCGTTTTGGCTTTGCGTGAAATATTCAAGTATTCAAAGTATTCTTCTGCTAACGCCTCAATTTCGTTGTTTCTTGGATAAAAAGGAATGCCGGATAACAAATCCATTCTGCGATTTGCAGCATTTGGGTCGCCTTTGCTACATTCCTCAAGCACAAATTCGCTTATGCATAAATCATATTTATGCCTTTCATTTTCCCAAAAAAATTTTGTTATGCCTTGGCGGTAAGTTTTGGTAATATCCATGCTAGGCCTAGCTGTAATGATGCTGGGTATAGTAGTTTCTATGTAAACCTTTTTTTTAGGAAGTTCCATGAAAGAGAAGGTAGAAAATTCCAATTTTAGATTTGTCAATAGATATGGAGCAATATGCAACGAAGCAAGCTGGCGAAACTTAGCTTGCTGAATTTATGGAGACATGGGGTTTGGCGGGTTAGTGATTTTTGAAACTGAATTTTGCTAGGCATTAAATAAATCTTCTACGGGAAACGTTTTCAGTTTATTTTTTTTAATAGCTTGCATATCTTTAAAGCCTTGCTTTAAGTTTGCGAGCACGTGTTCTTTGGAATCGCCGTCTGATATATCTTCTATTTCGATAAAATTAAAATTTTTCAGCAACTCCAAAAAGAATTTGTATTTCTTGTTTGGAATAGTCAAAGTTATGCTTTTTCGTTCCATTTCTGGCAAAAAAGCGGATGATTTAAGAGTTTGCATTTGCATACCGTAGAATATAGAAAATCCTATACCAACAAAGCAAGCTGGCGAGATTTAGCTTGCTGAATTTATGGAGAGTGGAGGTTGAAGATCTCAGTCCTTAACACAGCGAACACTGAACAGATCAGACTTACCGCTGCTGTTGCTGTACACATTGCTGAAGTTGCTGCCCATGCTCCGGAACCATGCGTAGCTGGCAATGAACTCGGTAGCACACCACCAGTAGCCGCCGTAGCCGACACTGCTGAAATTACCACTAGAATAGCCATCGCCGCCCGGGAGGGCCGAAAAGCCGAAATCGTCGGTGCCAACATGAGTAGCGTTGAAATTCCAAGTATCCACCGCCTTCAAGCTCTTTCCGGCAACAGAAGCACCGCCAGCAGCTGACACTAGCGCATCCCACTCGGCACGGCTAGGCAAGTGCCAGCCGGGAGGGCAAACGCCCTGAACACCGCTAGGATTGTCGTTTGAGCTTGCTGCGTTATTCATAGCCGCATTCCAGTTGTAAAGACGGCCATATATATCGCAGTTCGATTCCAAATTACCATAACACACGCTACCATCAGCAGCGAAATTCAAATTCTCAGCCATCCAAATTTGCTCACCTATCTCAACAGTCTTGTATGTTTGACCGCCGTGCGTTACAAAACCATACAATTTCTTAGTTCCGTTAGAACAATATTCTGTTACTGGGTTATACCAAACCGTTCCGCATCTCGTCTCGACTACATTGCTCTGGCAGCGCAGGTTAGCGTTCGCAACATCGTACCAAGCAGAGCCGCACTGGGTTTCAATGACATTGCTTTCACATCGTTGATTCGTAGGATTGTAATCACTTCCGTTGCATTTATTCAAAACATCGTTTCCATTGCAAAATTGCGTTAATGGATTATACTGCCTGTCATTGCACAAAGCCCGGTGGGCTATAACGCCGGAACAAATATGAGTTGTGGGATTATACTCCATGCCGTCACATTTATCATAAACTGCGCCGTCATAGCAAAACCTTCTTTCGGGATTAAATACAAAATCGCATTCTTCTAAAACAGGAGCGGAGGCCATATTTGAACCGCCAGCAGTGACACCCGAAGCGGTTGATTTTCTTCCTCCCGTTTTTCTTGTTGCCATAATTTTTGTTATTTCCGAACTTACATCTTTAAGCAGGGCTTTTATCTGCGCAGGGCTTTCTGGAAAAGTTTTTGCGCAGCCTATGGTTATGCCTATGTCAGTCATCTTATCGTCGGAGCCAGGACCAAGAAAACCGCCTATAATGGGTATTCCGCCAGCTTTTTCCTGCCCTTTTATCTTTGTTACTGTGGCAGGCAGATCCTTTAAAAAATTCTGCAAAACAAAATGTTCTCCTTCTGCTTCCAGAATGGCCCGAAAATCATCAATGCACATTTTGGAAAGCCCTTGGGCAAAAGTAATTTGAAAAGCAAGAATTAATGCTGACAGAATAAATTTTAGCTTATTCATGGCGTGCTCCTTTGTTGAGCGGTTCTCCGCGAACTCGCCGGCTCGTTCGCTAGGGGGGGGGGGTGCTACTTTTCTGCAACGACCCTTTCGCATCCGAACGCGCGTGGGCTGAGCGGATACCCAAATGACCTAGCCCTAGAAGCTTTCCGCTATTTTTGGCAATAGCATAACCAGCCACCAGTGGAAGGTCAAAAGCCATCAAGTTTTGCATGTTCGTACGAAGCATCAGGAGCAAATATAGCAAAATTTTGAGTGAAAGTCAAGGTTTTTTGGTTTTTTTCACCAAAGATCTTTACTTACTTATAACAGAAATTGCGGTTTGAACTATTAACTCTATTTTTTCCTGTTTTATACGACCTGCTTTGTAAAGGATTAGATCTTCATTTGCCGTAAAAAACTTGTCAGTTCTGATAAAGCTGGCGAGAGGTAGCAAGCCAACTTCAAAATCATTTTGCTCTATCTTTATGGAATAATCATTTTTAGCAGGCTTGCTTGTTATTTGGCATAAAATGATATCGCCGTATCCTAGATTTGTTAGGACAAATGCTGGTCTTTTCTTAGTTGCAGACAAATTGGAAAATGGAAAATTTAAAACTACAATATCGCCTTTTATAAAGTTTCCCATGCTTTGTCCTCTTCTGGAGTGTTCCAATCTTTCGCTAGGGATTTTTCGCTCATAAGCATTGTTTCAGGGATACTTTTAGACAGAATAATAACTTCTACTACTGGCGATAACTTGCTATAATATTCCTTTGGAATATTTATAACTCCGTTAGCTATGGCGGTTTCAAATTGAACTGCTTGCATATAAATCTCTCCTTAGGGGAATATAGAAATTTGACCACTTTAAAATGCAAGAAGGTAAGTAATTTATGGATAGCTATAAGGAATGGCTAAAAAGAGCAGGAAGTTAACTCAATGCTGGGGGTAGCAGCTTCGCTTCAATTATTTTCCTATAGGAAAATAATTTTGTATATTTAACAGAATATTTTCGCATAGGAAAATAATATGAAAGAGCAGATTTTAGAAAGAGATAGCTATCTGCAGCAGATAATGCCGTGGATAGACAAGCCTGTTATCAAGGTGCTAACAGGGCAGAGGCGTGTTGGCAAAAGCAAGTTTATGCTTCAAATAATGAAGCATATCAAAAAAAACAGCAAAGCTAACATAATATATATAAACACAGAAGAAGAAGAATTTCAGCATATAACCGATTATAAAGCATTGCAAAAAACAATAAACGCAAAGCTATCCAAAAAAGCGAAAAACTATTTGTTTATAGATGAAATTCAAGATATAAAAGAATTTGAGCGAGCCTTAAGAAGCTATCTGGCAAAAAACGAATGCGATATTTACTGCACTGGTAGCAACTCCAAGCTCATGTCTGGAGAATTGGCAAGCTATTTAAGCGGCAGGTACGTGGAATTCAAGATACGCCCGCTTTCTTTCACGGAATTTTGCTTTTTTCATAATTTGCCAAAAAACAACGATGCTTTATTAAAATACTTTCGTTTTGGCGGCCTGCCTTTTCTGCGCAATTTGCCGCTTGAAGAGGAGACAGCAAATGAATATTTGCAAAGCGTTTACAATACGATTTTGCTAAGGGATATTGCGGAACGCTATGATATTAGAAATTTGCATTTGCTAAAAGCCCTTTCTCGCTATATTGCCGACAGCACCGGCTCAATCTTTTCTTCTTTAAGCATAAGCAAATACCTGAAATCCACGAGCTTGCAAGCCTCGCCCAAAAGCATTTTGGATTATGCGGATTATCTGAAAAACGCTTTGCTTGTAAACCAAGTTGAGCGGTACGATTTAAAAGGAAAAAAAATATTTTCTTCGGGCGGGAAAATGTACTTTGAAGATTTAGGGCTAAGAAATACCATTGTTGGCGGGTTCAAGATAAACGATATTCAAAAAATTCTTGAAAACGCTGTGTATGCGCATCTTGCGAGGCATGGTTACAAAGTTTTTACGGGACAGTTGAATTTGCATGAAATTGATTTTATCGCGGAAAAAGGCAGCAAAAAAATTTATGTTCAGGTTGCCTACAAGCTATCTCTGCAAAAAACCATCAGCCGAGAATTCGGGAACCTGTTAATGCTCAAAGATAATTTCCCAAAAATAGTCGTTACCATGGATGAACTCGCCGGAAACGATTACCAAGGGATCAAGCACATTCATGCGCTTGACTTTTTGCAGAAGGAGATATGAAGCAGAGCTAGATATTAAATACTGACGCTACGGGATGTAGAAATTTCTATATTCATGCTTATGGATAAGCAAATACCATTTCTTGACCAAATTGTAAAAGCGATTGTTTCGATGGTTGCTCCCGATAAAATAATATTGTTTGGCTCATACGCCAGAGGCGATTATGGCAAGGGAAGTGATATTGATATTTTGATTTTGAAGAAAGGATTAAAAAATGAAAGAGAAACGGTAAGCAATTTGTATATGGAATTTTTTAATAAAAAAATATCAATACCTGTTGACATTATTGCTGCTGACTACGAAAAATACAATAAATTAAGCGATGATATAGGGTACATTTACAAAACCATAAAGCAAGAAGGCAAGGTAATTTATGGATAGCTATAAGGAATGGCTAAAAAGAGCACGCAGTAGTTTGGAGCTGGCAAAAACTTCCAGCAATGAATTAGTGTATTATGAAGATTTGTGTTTTCAGGCACAGCAAGCAGTTGAAAAGGGAATGAAGGGATTGCTAATGTATTATAGCATTGAACCTGAAAAAACGCATAACCTTTCTGTATTGTTGCAAGAATTGGAGAAGCATACGGAAATCAATGATGAAATAAAAGAAGTGTTGAAGTTGCAAAATTTTGCGGTGCAAACAAGGTACCCTGGGCAATACGAGCAAGTGAAAAAAGAAGAGTATGAGAAAAGTTTAGCGATAGCAGAGAAATGTTTAGAGTGGATCGAAGAGAAAGCTGCCAGTGTACGTTCTTGAGACATTCGGTGCGTAGCGGGCGGTGAGCAATCCACGCCTTCAAGCTCGGATGAGGCATCGCAATAGTAGGTAAAAAATATCCTCTGCAGGGGAGAATGTAGAAACTTTCCAGCTTCAGATTTGTCAAAAGAAATGGAGCAATATGCAACGAAGCAAGCTGGTGAGATTTAGCATTGCTGAATTTATGGGGGAGTGGGGTTTGGCGGGGTTGCACCGCCATAATGCTATTCCATAGCTACGTCATTAAGCAATACATAAGCATCGGTTACTCTCGCAAAAGTTATCCGTGCTCTAATTACTTGATTGGCATACTCGGCTGGTAAATTGACGATAATCTCTTCGAAATCAGCAGAAGAAACATGAGGAACGTCCGTCAGTACATTTGTCCATGTTGCACCGTTGTCTGCTGAAACAGACACGGAGTACCGCACTGCGCCGTCAGCAGCTGGTGTTGATGAAGGCTGTGTGAAGCTTTGTATCGTCGTTGTCCTGTAATTGAATGACAGCACGGGATTTGCACCCATGGCAACAAGAGAAGTAGTTACACTTGCCGTTGTTCTGTTGCTATTAAAATGATTTCCCAAACAC
>JAITFT010000115.1 GCA_031281155.1 Candidatus Fibrimonadaceae bacterium | reverse complement strand
ATTAATTGAGTATATAAAAAAAGAAGATGCCGCATCGAAAGGGTTCAATAGTTCCGAAGCTGAAATGTGGATGTTTGCCAAAAGGTTTCTTGATATGCATCGCAAACGAAATGCAGATTATACGCAAAAATATATTAATAAAGATATAGAATGTAAAACGAAGGATCCTATTGCGAATAAATCTTCTGCCGTAGAGAATACGGCTAAACCTAACCCATCTTTATCAGAGGACAAAATCATTTGCTCAAAGTGCGGAGCTCCTATGGTTAAGCGAAAGGTTTCAAGCAAAGGAAAAGATGTTGGGAAAGAATTTTGGGGATGTTCAAAATTTCCATCTTGCAGAAATACTGTTGGCTTATCGTAATTACAGAGTTCTATATTTTGAATTTACACGGATTTTAACAAACTCTTTATTTTTTTTTCTTGGTTAGACAATTTCTCAAGAAGTCTTTTTGATTCTAACAAACTTTTATAATGTTCTTTTTTTTGCCTTAAAAAAACTCTTACGCTTTTTTCTAACTGTTTATAACTTTTATAAAGTTCATATTCATAAGGAAGAAATGGATATGAACTATTGTATTTTAGCTTCTCATTTTCCCTTCCAATTCCGAATTTTTTCTTAGGTTCTTTTTCTGGTCTAAGTCCAAATATTCTAATAATGCAGGCTTCCACATGCTCTAAATAATTCTTTTTAAGATAAATGATAGTCAATTTTTCAGCCTCTTTAGAGCATACAGGCGCATTATCATGCTTACGTTCTTCAAATCTCTTAGAGCCAAGCCTTGTCAAACCTACGTAAAAATATTCTATTTTTCGCCTTGATGACCAAAAAATATCAATAAAATCTTTTTTTCCTTTTTCTAAAATACTTTTTATTTCTTTACGAAAGTTTTGATGATCTCTATCCCACTCGCTACAATATCTAGTTTCAAAATCTAAAACAATATTTCTCCTTATTTTATTGCAAGTTTTGCTATTATTAAAAATACATTCATGCAAATATTCTGCCGTATTATTAATTTCTGCAAAATTTTTACACTCCTCTAATGCCTTAAGAAAATCATAAGTTTGCTTAGATTCCTCGTCATAAATAGATTTTGCTAGATTTTTCGCTATACTCTCCGCAATGCCCTTAAACTTTTTTTTACTTTTTGCAATACGATCCAATACTATTTTCAAAAGTATTTTATTAAAATCATTTGATTTCTTTTCTGACATTTTTTATTCTCCTATTTTAAATATATGACTGGATTTTTTTAAAAGCTTGGACATTAGGGTGTAATGTAGAAAAGGCACTCCGTTCCCACCTGGGAATGCTCACCCCTGCTGCGCTGACCCGTGAGCGGCAGCCCACATTAGCTCCGTAAACAAGAGCCAGATACCCAATTAATTTACCTCAAATCCCAAAGCCTTATAACTCCTCAACCGCCCTTATAATCCTGATATTGCGAATACATTTTTTCGTAGTGGCTATAATAGCAATCACTGATTAACCCAATGTTTGGGAGTAGGGAGTGACTAGTGGGGAGTGGATTATCGCAAAATCACTGTTTTTAAGCGAAATTAGCCGTTTTTTGTGAAGTTGTCTACTCCCCACTCCCTACTCTCTACTCCCCAGCGACTAAATCAGCGTTTTCTATATTACCTCTTACTTGGAGATTATTATGACAGAAGACTTGCAGCATTTGATTGACAGAATTAAGGCCGAAGCCGTTGATAAGGCAGAGGCAGAGGCAAAAGAGATAGTGGCCGATGCGAAAGCTAAGGCTGCCCACCTGCTAAAAGAGGCAGAGGTACAAGCTCAAGCCAAGCTTGAAAAGGCAGACGCCGACTCAAAAGCTTACACCGAACGCAGCGAAAAAACGCTTCAGCAGGCGGCTCGCGATGTGGTTTTGGCTGTAGGTCATGGCGTGGAAAAAGCCGTGCTTGGGGTGCTAGCACTAAACGTAGACAAAGCCTTGACCCCAGAGCTTATGCAGCAGCTGCTCCTAACGCTTGCTAATAGCCACAAAGGCAAAGCCTCAACAGTTTCCCTTTCGGAAACCGATGCCAAAAAACTTAGCTCCTTTATCTCCGGCGAGTTCCAGAAAAAGCTGGGCGCAGGCGTTACCGTTCAAAGCGACAGCGGCATTTTTGCAGGCTTTAGGCTCTCCTTCGAAAACGGCAAGGTAAGCCAAGAGTGGACAAACGAAGCAATAGCAGACGCTCTCTCCGCAATTTTGCGGCCGGTGCTGGCAAAGACTGTCCAACAAGCAATAAAGGGTTAAAATGAGCGTAACGTTTTTGCTGTCGAGTTTGCCTACCCTGGAGTTTGGGGTAGCGGCTCCCTTTTCAATAGCAGATTACCGCCATCGCTGCGAAACTATCGATGGCGTTAGCTTGGGCGATTTCGATGCCGTAGAAGCTGGCACCCCAGGCTCGCACCAGTTTACCATTAGCTACGCAAACGCCTTAACAGAAATAAAAAACGCAACCGCTTCTTTTAGGGCAACCAAGTGGGAAGGCGAGAACATTCGGGTTTCTGAGCGTTCATACTCAGGTTGCCATGTGGCATTGCGCCAAAAAATTGCAGATGCTTGCAACATGAAAAACCCCTTTGAAAGAGAAATGGCCTTAGGGCTTGCCTTGTGGCAAATAGTAGAAGAGCTTGCAGGCTTATCGTATTTTTCAGAGGCAAAGGCTTATGCTTATATAGTGAAATTACAGATTAACAACCGGCTCGCAAGCTTCAACGATAAGCTCGGCAAACAGGTTATAGAAGAATTTATCAAAGCAAACGACCGAGAGGTCGCACCAAATTAAGGAAAAGTTTTTATGGAAAAAAATACAGGAAAAATCATAGGCGTAAATAGCAACTTGCTACGTGTTCGCTTTGAAAAGCCCGTTGTGCAAAACGAAGTGGCTTTTGCTGTCCTCGAAGACGGAACCCGCTTAAAAAGCGAAGTAATTCGCGTTAGGGGCTCCGTTGCGGAATTACAGGTGTTCGAAGACACCACAGGCTTAAAGGAAGGCGATGCCGTAGAATTTACCGGCGAGCTTCTCTCCGTTGAGCTTGGCCCTGGCCTTTTAACCAGCGTGTTCGATGGCTTGCAAAATCCATTGCCGCAACTGGCAGCAGGAGGCGAGTTCTTCTTGCAAAGAGGCAAATACTTGGAGCCTTTGCCTAGAGATCAGAAATGGGATTGGGCACCAAGCGCAAAAGTAGGCGATGAAGTCTCCGCTGGCGATGCTCTCGGCTCGGTTCCCGAAGGAATTTTTAAACATCTTATAATGGTGCCTTTCCGCTTTAAGGGAACATTCACTGTAGATAGCATTTCCCCCGCTGGTGATTGCGTTGTTACAGATGTAATAGCCAAGTTAAAAGATTCAAACGGCAAACTTCACGATGTCAAGGTGATGCAAACTTGGCCGGTTAAACTCCCAATTAAATGCTACGCAGAAAGGCTTCGCCCAGTAGAGCCCTTAATCACAAAGCAAAGAATTGTAGATACATTCTTCCCCGTGAACAGAGGCGGAGTTTATTGTATTCCTGGCCCCTTTGGCGCAGGCAAAACCGTGTTGCAGCAATTAACGGCTCGCCACGCAGATGTGGACATTGTTATTATAGCAGCTTGCGGCGAACGCGCAGGCGAAGTTGTAGAAACCCTGAAAGAATTCCCAGAGCAGGTCGATCCTCGCACAGGGCGCAGCTTAATGGAACGCACGCTTATTATATGCAACACCAGCTCTATGCCCGTTGCAGCGCGAGAAGCTTCCGTTTACACAGGCGTTACTCTCGCAGAATATTATCGCCAAATGGGCTTGAACGTTCTGCTTCTCGCAGATTCCACAAGCCGCTGGGCACAGGCACTCCGCGAAATGAGCGGCCGCTTGGAAGAAATCCCCGGCGAAGAAGCTTTCCCTGCCTATTTGGAATCCGTTATAGCAAGCTTTTACGAGCGTGGCGGCATAGTTCGCCTTAAAAACGGGCAAACAGGCTCTGTTACAATTGGCGGAACGGTTTCCCCTGCCGGCGGTAACTTCGAAGAGCCGGTAACGCAGGCAACGCTGAAAGTGGTTGGCGCATTCCACGGTCTTTCCAGAGAACGCTCCGATCAACGCCGCTTCCCCGCAATTCACCCGCTCGATAGCTGGTCTAAATATCGCGGTTTAATAGACCCAGAAAGAACAGCAGAGGCTTATGGAATTTTGCAGAAAGGCAGTGATGTTGGGCAAATGATGAAAGTGGTCGGCGAAGAAGGCACCTCAATGGACGATTTCGTTCTCTACCTAAAAGCCGAATTCTTAGATTCCGTTTATTTGCAGCAAGATGCCTACCACAAAATAGACGAAGCTTGCCCTGGCGACAGGCAAGAATATTTATTTGAAAAAATTTACCAAATCCTAAAAACCTCGGTTGCTTTCAAAGAAAAGGACGTAGCGCGTTCTTTCTTCTTAAAGTTAACTCAAACGGTAAAAGACTGGAACCGAGTGGAATATAAATCAAAAGAATTTGAGGAATTGGAAAGCAACATTTCAAAAGCCGTAGCGGAGGTAGCAGTCAATGCATAAAGTTTATCATAAAATTGAGCGAATAGCAGGTAACGTTATTACAGTTGCCGCAGAAGATGTTAGCTACCGTGAGTTGGCACAGGTGCAAAGCCCGCAGGGAGTTTCTTTAGCGCAGGTTATACGTTTGGATAGCGGCATGGTTGATTTGCAGGTTTTCGCAGGCAGCCGAGGCATTTCCACAGATTCTCAGGTACGTTTTTTAGGGCGGCCCATGCAAATTCCTTTTAGCGATTCCTTGCTCGGCAGAGTATTCTCCGGTGCAGGCGAGCCTCGCGACAAAGGCCCGGCAGTAAACGATAATCCCATTGATATTGGCGGTTCTTCCGTTAATCCCGCAAAGAGAATTATTCCAAAGAATATGGTGCGCACAGGCATTCCAATGATCGATGTGTTTAACACCTTGGTTGTTAGCCAAAAACTCCCCATTTTCTCAATAGCCGGTGAACCCTATAACGAACTTTTAGCTCGAATTGCTCTGCAAGCAGAGGTAGATGTAATTATTTTGGGCGGCATGGGCTTGAAATACGACGATTACCTGTTTTTCCGTGATTTCCTTGAAGAAAACGGGGCTCTTAGCCGCACGGTTTTCTTTATGCACACCGCAAGCGATCCAATAGTGGAATGCTTGTTGGTTCCAGATGCTTCTTTAGCTGTTGCAGAGCAATTTGCAACACAAGGCAAAAACGTGCTGGTGCTTTTAACCGACATGACAAACTTTGCCGATGCAATGAAAGAAATTGCTATCACAATGGAGCAAGTGCCTTCTAACCGTGGTTATCCCGGCGATTTATATTCGCAGCTTGCAGCACGTTACGAAAAGGCCGTAGATTTTGAAGGTTCCGGTTCAATCACCATTTTGGCAGTCACCACAATGCCAGGCGACGATGTCACCCACCCCGTTCCAGATAACACTGGTTATATCACCGAGGGTCAGTTCTATTTGCGCAAAGGCAGAATTGAGCCCTTTGGTTCGCTTTCTCGCTTGAAGCAGCAAGTTAACGGTGAAACCCGCGAAGACCATCGCACAATAATGAACACCATGATTCAGCTTTATTCAAGTTACAAAGAAACTCTAGAAAAGCAATCTATGGGTTTCCGCATGAGCACTTGGGATTCAAAGTTGTTAAAGTACGGCGTTCGCTTTGAAAAAGAAATGATGGATTTATCGGTGAATATTCCTTTGGAACAAGCTCTCGATTTGGGTTGGAAAATCCTCGCAGATTGCTTTAAGCCCGAAGAAACAGGTATTCCAAGCAAGTTGGCAGGGAAGTTCTGGCCGGGGTGAGCTACACATTTTCCGAACTTCTAGCTATAATGCAACGCCTTCGCTCTGCGGAAGGCTGCCCTTGGGACAAAGAGCAAAGCTTTAACAGCCTTTTGCCGTATCTCTTAGAAGAATCTTACGAATACATAGACGCTGCTCAAAGCGGAAACGCGAAGCAAATGGCAGAAGAGCTTGGCGATGTATTGTTGCAGGTAGTGTTTCATTCTCAAATTGCCAAAGAAGAGGGCAAGTTCACAATAGACGATGTTATAACTAGCATTTGCGAAAAAATGACCCGCCGCCACCCCCATGTTTTCCAATCTCAACCCACCCAATCTCAGCCCACCACTCAATCTGTTTTAACAAAATGGGAAGAAATTAAAAACAACGAAAAAAACGAGAACCGTTCCGCTATGCACAAAGTCCCTCGTTCAATGGTAGCTCTTTCCCGTGCCCAGGAACTCTCAAGGCGTGCTGCAAAAGTAGGCTTTGACTGGAAAGATTCCAAGCCCGTTTTAGAAAAGGTCAAAGAAGAAATAGGGGAGTTTGAAGCTACCACCCATGGTTCCTTGGAAGCCGAAGAAGAATTCGGCGATATCTTGTTCGCCTTGGTAAATTTGGCTCGTCATAAGGGCATAAACGCCGAAACCGCCTTAACCAGAGCGAATACCAAATTCGAAACCCGTTTCAAGCAAGTAGAAAAAATGGCTAACAACCGCCCCCAAGATTTTACATTGGAAGAGTTGGATAAATTTTGGAACGATGCGAAAAAAACGGAAGTTTGCCAAACTAAAACACCCTCACAACCCTAACCCCATACGCCGGATAGCCCTCTCTCTCCCTGTATAAACCCACTGTCCTTAAAAAATGCGGCGCAAGCTCAAAAACAGCGTATTGCGAATTTGCTTCTTCGTAAAGCCACTCGCCAATGCTCTCGTCTAGTTTTTCAATCTCACCCCTTTCCCTCGCCAAAAGCCACTCCTCCTTTGTTGGCAAACGATAGCCCTCACGACCTTCCAAAACCTTTATATTCGGCAGCCAAAAAAGAGAATCCTCCGCAAACACAGGCCTGTCGTGCTGATAAAGCGTGTCTAAACCCTCATCGCGAGACATTTTATTGCACAAAAGAATAGCATCGTAATAGCTCAAGCCCTTAGGCTCAAGCTCATACCTGCCTATTTGCCAGCTAGAAACCTCCGAGCTAGAGGAACTCAATTCCACCACCTCCGAACTAGAAGAGCTTTCCCCTTGAGCAATATGCTCAACAGGAATCTCTATGTACTCAAGCTGCATGCAACTTGTCAGAACTCCAATAGCTCCGATAGCTCCTATTAACTCGATTTTTCCGATTTTCATATCCATTTCTCCCATTTGAAATCGTTGAAATTTATTTTTATTTTATAAGGAAATTTTACATTAGAAAGCAAGGGCATTTGCGGAATTTGTGGAAAGTGTAGAGGGAACTTTCCATAGCTGCTCCTGTGTTTCCCGCAAATATCAATGCGCATAGCATGTGTTATGCTTGTGCAATTTTTCCCCAAAAGCATTGTGTTGTTCAAGGTTGCCGCCCCTAAAATAGCTGGAGCGGGATTTTTTATTCTCAGTGGTTCAAAACAATGAACGGAAATTTTGCAATCTGGAAATAATTTTGCAAAAAAACATTGCAACACATAAGGCGAAAATTTCTCGTTATACAAAGCAAAGCGATTTTTCCACTTTACATCTCCCAATTCCTGCATAAGAAAATTGCTTTTTTCCAGCAAAGCGTTAAACCTTAGCATTGCCAAGTGATGCTGAAATGCATTCAGCAATTCCGTTAAAATTGCGGCATTCTCGCTATCTGCTCTAGCTCCTCTAAGCAGGGAATCTGGCAGGGGGGAATCTGCGCCGAGCAGGCTCATTTCGTGGACGGCAAGCAAAACTTCGCCTTCTTTCGATTTTACAAAATCTAAATCGCCGCTCGGATGCTTCAAGGAATTGCTCGCAATTATGCGGAGTTTTCGGCTTTCGTTTTTATTTGAAAACCACGTAAAAACCCATTCAAAAAAAGAATTTTTTATTCCCATTTCAGCTCCATTCCGAAAGGCTCGACACGCAAAACAAGCCCAAGCAGCGTATTGCAAATAAAAATTTTCTTAAAAAGATAAAAAAGCATTTCGCCAAAAGCCCGCAAAACGCCCAAAAATTCGTGGTTATTTTGAGCGAAAAATTCCAGCGACAAAATTATTTTCACATTCATTTTCGGCACAATACACCCCTTATGCACTGCGCTGCTAGTTTCGCACAGAACCTTTCTAATGCCTTGCACCAAATAATTTCGCTTGCCCTGCGCGTTCCACAACTGCATTTCAAGAGCGTTTTTCAAAGTATCTCCCTCAAAAAACTGCATATAATTTTTTTCCAGCAAACCAAACAAACCCCACTCAGGTGCATTGCTTTGCAAAGCGGGCGCAAAAGGCAAGGCTTTTATCACAGAACGAACATTGCACATTTGCATTGCGGAATTTTTTACCAACAACGCACTATTAACATCCAATGAATTCACAGCGGCCATTCCATCGCAAACAATAGCGGAAATTGAAAGCACTTTTGCATTTGGCGCTGACGCAAAGCGAAGAAGCCCTGAATTATAGCGGTATTTGGCATCTTTGACTTCTTTAAGCGATAATATTATTTGCCTTTTTTCATTTGGAAAAATTTTTGTTTCAAGAACACCGCTTTCTAAAAGCACAGGCTCTAGATTTTGCTCAAAAGCGTTTTCTATTGGCAAAACATTCAGTTTAAAATTTTCCGTATTAATTTTAGAAAAAACTTCTCTCGGCAACTTTTTCGCAAAGCGAATTTTCTGCGGCAAATTTTCGATGTAAATATATCGGAATTTTTCTTCAAAGCAAAAAAAGTCTCTGCACAGTTCCCAAGGGTTTTGCGGCTTTGTAATCACAAAAGGCTTTGCGTGTTCCAGCATAAAGAGCCATAAACTCCAAGCAAAATCGCCCTCTCCATCTATAAAAATAACCCAAGGCCCCTTGCCGCTGCTCTCAATTTCCAAACAATCAAAACCTTGGGAATCTTCCACGGCTTTAACGGAAATTATTTTTTGTGCGGGGTTAAGCCTATGCTCGCCAATCACTCTCCAAAAAAACGGCTTTTCATTTTTGCTCTTGGAACACAGCAAAGCGCCGCTGGGAATTTCCCTCTCTTGATTATCGCTCGGCGAAGGCTGAATTTCAGCCAGCGAACGCGCAGGCAATGGCAAAAGCAATTCCGGTGCAACGCTCTCAATAAAATCCCGAGCAATCTCATTCTCGCTCTCCGCCATCTCCCGCCGAATTCGAGCGGTTAAAGAAGCCAACCCAACTAAAATTTGCTCAGAATTAAAATCCAACCCAGAGGTAGCTTCTTTAAGAACTTTTAATTCCTGTTCATAAAAATTCATTTCAACCCCCTCTAATAACAGAAGCTGGGCTTCGCCCGCTGGTGAGGTTGATTGTGCAAAGAACGCACAGGAGTATGGTAGAAAAGCGCATAAGGCCTCCCTTATTAAATCATATAATAAGTACCGCCCCCAGTCCTTTTGTAACAAATATAGAAAATTTTTTGGGCAGTGTCAAGTGTATGCCCCTTAGGTTGTCCCCTTAGGGAAATTTCTACCTTACCCTAATGACCTCATTTTGCCAAAACACTCGCACAGAGCCTCTTGCTGAAGCTTGTTTTAACAAGGTAAAAATAATTCTTTTTTTACTCCTTGTGTTTGCTGTTTCTTTTGCAGAAGAAATAGAAGAACAAAGGCAATTCTGATGATGAGCAAAGCGTTTTGCGTTCGAGAGAAAATGAATTTAAATTTGGGCTTAGAATGGGGTATATATCTCCTTCCTTAAAGATAAAAAACGCTCAAATTTCCGGTGCAGGCATAGCTTTTGGTTTAGTTGCAAATGTTCCTTTAACAAATACCATGAGCCTTAACCCAGAAATAAATTCTGGGTTTACAGACTGGGAGTCAAGGCAATGTTATTTTGACGGAAGTCATTATGAAAGTCATTATAGTTGTCGGGACTATAATTTTACTGACGCTTTCTTAAATATTCCGATACTAACTAGATACTATCCATTTCCTTATTTAAGCTTTTTGTATTTTCAAACGGGATTGAATGTAGATTTAAATATCAATCGCGATAACAATTACGACTTTGGAAATAGAAACTTTTTAGATTTAGGGCTTATTTTTGGAATAGGCTTTAACCTTGGCAATTTTACAGTTGATAGTAGATATATCATAGGCATAACAGATATGTTTGAAAGTAGTTCTGGAGCTCCTAATTATCTTGGAGCTGGCATTAGCTATGGGGGAGTAAAGAAAGAGCTAAAAAAAGATTGGATTGAATATGGATTTTACGCAGGTTGGGTAACTACTGAAAAAGGCGATGGGCAAAAAGTTGGTATGTTTACAAATATTCCTCTCATAAAAACTATATTTTTCAGCCCTGGAATAAACAGTTACAGATTAAAAGAATATTATTATATCGATGAAGGCGGTTATTTTTATGAAGAAGATATTGTAAAATATTTGTTAAGCATTCCATTACTGTTTAAATTTTATCCAATTCCGGCTTGTTATTTAGCAGCGGGTAGCAATATGGATATTAGCGCTAAAGACATCGAAAGCTTCAACCTCGTTTTGGGAATTGGTCTTTTTATCAGCAATTATGTTTCTCTTGATTTAAAACTTAATTTAAGAGCTTACGAAGCTGGCATAAGCGTGGTATTTTAATGTGGCAATACGAGCAAGCCCTCAATTTCCTCGCTCGAAAGCCCCGTAGTCTGGGCTATCACATCAAGCGGAACGCCGCTGGCCTTAAGCTTTCTCGCTATATCCGCCCTGCTCCGAGCCTCGCCCTCTGCTAACCCCTCCGCTTTGCCCTCATCCCTAGCGGTATTAATCGAACTCACATTGCTGCGCCATTTATCAACATACCAATCGTATCTGAGCTTATCCTCGCGGCTCAAACGGCTGTATTCAAGAAGCTCGTTCGCCGCGCTCAAGCCAGGTGCGTCAAAATCTGATTTAACAGCTGAATGCTTCAAATAATACATCCACTCGTC
>JAITFT010000034.1 GCA_031281155.1 Candidatus Fibrimonadaceae bacterium | reverse complement strand
TCTGCGGAAGTTGTTTTGAGCTCCAGCAGTGAGCAGAGCAGGCTTTTGAAAGAGAAGGTTACGGGATTTCTGCAGAAAGGCCCTTTCCTCAGGAGCGCCACGGTTACGCTTTCCGAGCTCGACAGCAACCTTGCTCAGACTGGTCGCAACTTTCATGGTACCATAACAGACGACAGAGGCAGCTTTGAGATTAACAGCGTTGAGCTTGTTTCACCCTACGTTCGGCTGAACGTTCACGGCTTTTACCGAAACGAGGTGAGCGGAAATGAGTCTGCCACGCAAATTACGCTTAATTCGATTGCGGATATAAAAGACAAAAGCAATGCTAATGCGAATATACTCACTCATTTGGAATATGAGCGTGTTTTGAGCTTGGTTCACGGTGGCCAAAGCCTTTCTGCTGCCAAGAGGCAGGCACAGGGCGAGATTTTAAAGATATTTGGCATAAGCGAGAGTTTGGCAGGCAGCGATGATATGTCTATTTTCGGCAAAAACGAGAGCTCTGCCGCTTTGCTTGCTGTTTCTGTTTTGCTTCAGGGCGACTTGAGCGAGGCTTCGTTTTCCGTTCTTCTTACTGATATTAACCAAGCTATCAAGGCAAACGGCACGTGGAGCGATGAGGCTAGGCAGATGCGGATAGCTGATTGGGCTTCTAGTGCTGATTTGGGTGCTATTAGGCGGAATATTGAGAGTTGGGGTCTTTCAGTTGATGTTCCTGATTTTGAGAAATACATTATTGCTTTCATAAATGCCTACGGTTCGCCGAGTTCATCAAGCGTTGCTCCGAGTAGCAGTTCTGCGGTTCCGAGTAGCAGCTCGGCTGTGTTGTCGTCTTCGAGTAGCGAGGCGAGCAGTAGCTCGGTGGAGCCAAGTAGCAGTTCGGTTGCTCCGAGTTCGTCAAGCGTTGCTCCAAGCAGTAGTTCCAGTGTTGAGCCCAGCAGTAGCTCTGTAGAGCCAAGCAGCAGTTCTGTGGCTTCGTCTTCGAGCGTTGAGGTGAGTAGCAGTTCATCTTCTCTTCCTTTGTGCGGCATAACTCACTATGATCCCGATACTCATTTCTGTTTCAACAATCATATCGTTGAAAAATGCAACGGGCATACATTCAATCCCGTAACGCAGAGATGCCATGTTGGCGTAATTCAAACGGAATGCGTAAGCAATTGGTTTAACGCAGAAACTCATTTTTGCCAAGGCGGTACCACAGTTTTGCCGTTGTGTGGCGATGATAAACTGACTTACGCAGCCAATGAGTTTTGCGAGAAGGGGAAAGTCTATGGCAGGTGCGGCTCTGTCAACAATGGCATTTACAATCCTTTGGAGCAAGGCTGCTGCAACAACGCTACATACAGCTTGGCAACGAATTTCTGCCACGACAACAAAATTATCGCTAAATGCGGCGGACAAATATACGACCCTGCAACACAGGAATGTGGTGCCGGCTTATGCGCAATTCCTTATGAAAAAACAAGAATGCATTATGGAAGAGAAAAAGCTCAATTTTGCGATGAGCGTGATGGGCAAAAATATGTTTATGTGACTATTAATGCTCAAACTTGGATGGCTGAGAATTTGAATTTCAACGCACCAGGCAGTGTATGTTACGGCAATAATCCAAGCAACTGCACAACTTACGGTCGCCTTTACACTTGGAACGCAGCTATGAGTGGCGCTATAAGCTCGAACGCCGTTCCTAGCGGCCGTCAGGGCGTTTGCCCCGCAGGTTGGCATTTTCCTAGCGATGCCGAGTGGACGGTGTTGATGAATCATGCTGGGAGCAGAGCACACAGGCTTAGGGCTAGTAGCGGCTGGTACAGCAATAACGGCATTGACGAATTCGGCTTTTCAGCCCTCCCAGGCGGCACTGGCAATTCTAATGATGATAACAATTTTTGGGGTGTCGACTCAAGAGGTCTTTGGTGGTCTGCTACGGAGGAGAATTCCGCCCTTGCACACTACTTGCACACGTACGGAAGCTACGCTACTGTGTTTAGGGAATGCTACCATAAGTGGCTCTTGCACAGCGTGCGTTGCGTTAGAGATTAATTGTCAGGAAAGGTTCTCCGGAAGCTCAAATGCGGCTCTTACAGCAATTGCCAAATAAATAAATTAAATTTTTCTATCTTACCCCTGTGGCATTTGTAACCGCTATTCTTGGTGTATCCATTTTTCTGTTGCTGGCATTTATACTGTCGCTTCTTAGCCGTATAAATTTGCTGGAAAGGCAAATAATGAGCATAGAAAGGGTGATTAAAGAATCAGATGATAAATTGCAGGAAGCACAAACCTTAATAGGCCAACTGGCTTCGGAGCAAAAAAATGAGTAAACGAATGCTGCAAATACTAACAACTTTGAAAAGAAAGGAAATAGAAATGGAAAAATCTTTAAGTTACATTTCACTAGTTATAACGCTGCTCAATTTGGGGCTCGTATTCATTGTGCTCAACCGTATAAACGGTTTGCGCAAAGACCTTCGCACACCAGTAGTCAAAAAGTTCAACCCAACCGACCTCTCCAAGCCCAACAGAAAGCCTGTAGATATTCAAAAAGATTCGGATAAAAAGGATTTTAGGCAACAAAACAGAAATCAACAAGCTTCTGCTCAAGGCAGGCCAAAGAACAGCCAGCAAAGCAGGCCTACGCGGCGCCCTGCAGTGAAGGCTCCCGACGTTTTCTCAAACGATATGCAAACACAAAATGCATCTGCTCCAGCAGCGGCAACCATTCCACCGCGGCCAGTCTCTGCTGAGTCTGCAGCCGAAGGTCGCAGGCCCTTGCCGCCACGCTTTGTAGCACAGGAAACTCCAATCGGCGGTACTGCTCCGGCAGACCTTGCCCCTCTAGCTCCAGCACCCCTTGCCATTGTCAATGAAAACAACGATGAGGGCGTAGAGATAGATCGCTCCAAAATGACACATGGTCGCAGAAATATGGTAAAGAAAACTATAATAGAAGACGACGATGGAGCAGAAGAAAAATCTGCTTAATAACAATTAAAGAACGGTGATTTTATGAGCGCAGAAATAAATGATGATTCAGCAGACCCGGAAGGAAGCAACTGGGTTAATCGCTTTAAAATCACCGTTTCCAAAGATAAAATGGAAGTGCATCTATGCCCAACAACTAAAGACACGAGCGATACATGTAAAACTTTTGAAGAAGTTATTAGCGTTTGCGAAAAAGAAGGCATAAAAGCAGAACTCAACGAAGAATTAATTAGAGAGCAATTATTAAAAGTTAATCCTGCAGATATTTGCATTGCCCGCGGCGTAAGGCCTAAACGCGGCGAAGACGGTTATATTGAATATAAAGTCGATATGAGCGCCAAACCACAGTTTATAGCAGCCTCAAAAGATTGCGGCGCAATAGACTACAAAAACGCAATGCAAGTAACGCTGGTTGATAAAGACGATATATTAGCAGAAATTATTTTGCCAACAGAAGGCAAAGACGGATTAGATGTTCGCGGAAATACTTTGGCAGCAGAGCCGGGAGCACCGGCAAATTATTTTTTAGGCGAAGGTCTGGAAGAAAAAGACGGCAAAGTCATTGTAACAGCACCTGGAACCCCAAGCATTCAAGACGATGTTCTTATGGTTCGCCGCAATTATATTTTGCAAGGCGATGTGGACTTGTCAACAGGGAATATAAACTTCCCCGGGACCGTTATTATACAAGGCAATGTTACAGATGGTTTTGAAGTTATATCAGAAGAAAATATTATTGTAAACGGGCTTATAGCGGGTGCTAAAGTGAAAGCAAAAGGCCACGTAAAATGTTCAGGCGGAATTCAAGGCAAGGGGCAGGCTGAAATAGTCGCAGGTACCTTTGTAGCGGCAACCTTTGTCAATGCAACCACTGTTTATGCAGAAGGCGATATTATAATTACCAAAGATTCATTGCATTCAAACTTGAATTGCCTTGGCGAGATAAGGCTCGGCGGTTCTTTGATAGGCGGTGTTGCAACGGCATTCAACGGGCTTGAATGCGGAAATTTGGGCTCCGATAGCGGGGTTAAAACCCTTGTGAATATTCGGACTCACTATCGCCAGGAAAAAGCAAAGGAAATGGCGAATTCTGTTCTTGAAAAAGTTAGCGCAATTTTTGAAAGATACAAGCTTTTTGTAAAACAAGACTATTTAAACGAAGAAGAATGCGCAATGCTTTCGCAAGACATAACCGCCTTGCAAAACTTAATTTCAAAACGCCAAATGTTCGATGGCAGAGCGGCAAAATTCGATAGAATGGTTTTTGAAAATAAAACGGCAAAAGTAAAAATTTTAGGTACTTTTGAAGCAGATGCCATTGTTGCTTCTCCATATACGCGCTATAGCTGCATGGCACCTGTCCGAGGTCCTTTGATTGTAAGTGAAAACAATAGCTCCGCCAAAATGGCAATTCTCAAAGGAGGCTGATATGCCTGTAATTACAGCAGAAAGAATAAGCACTTTAGACGATATGAAAAATCTTATGAGCGAACTTCAGCGTTTGCAAGCAAAATCTCTTTACGAATTTTACGGAGCTTTGCAAGATTTTTCCTCAAAAAAATTCTTACCGCAATGGTTACAAAAAAAAGGCATTAAAAACGTATTCGTAAGCGAAAAAGGAAACGATATTCTGCTTAAAATCAACGCTTCAAAAAAACTTTGCGCCATAGTTTACGATTTAGAAACCCCCGATTTAAATGGTTTGCAATTCTTAGCCGCTCTGGGAAAAAATCCGGAAATAAAAGCCAAATGCAAAGCGATTTTAACCACCCCTAAACTTACGGCAGAAATCCAAACTAAACTTCTGCAAATGGGCGCTGCCGCAATAATTCCAAAAACTTTAACTGAAGAAGCTCTGCAAGCTGCGTTCGAAAAAATCGGCTTGAATTATTAATGCATTTCTGGGTAGTAACCCATCACCATTGCCCTTCGGTTTTATTCAAAACCATTTCAAAGGACCCTTTATCGCTAGATGCCGTTTCAAAATCGTGTGCCATGCGCAAACAGCCAAATGGGCAGCTTTCTACGCAGAACCCGCATTGAGTGCAGGCATCTAAACGGTAAAGATACTTGCCTAAAATTTTTTTGCCAGCCATGCTTTTCGTTGCGAGCACATTTATAGAGGCATTGGGGCAGACTTTTTCGCATATACTGCAAGCTGTGCATGTGTGCAAATTCTGTTCATCGTGAACAAGCTCCACCCTTCCTCTAAAACGCTCGTGCATTTTTAGGGTTGCTTTATTTTCTGGGTATTGCTCGGTTACTATTCTTTTTGGATTAAAAAAGTATTTAAGCGTAACAGATAATCCTTTTAGCAGGCTAATGGGCCCCGTTATAACGGCGTGAACATATTTTGAAAAAGTCATAAAACCCAACCCACAGCGATAAAGATGGCACCTGCTGCCAGCAGAATTAAATTCAATGGCAATAAAAATTTCCACTCAAAACTCATCAGTTGGTCTATTCTTGGCCTTATCCATGTCCAGCGGAACATCATGTAAAGCCAAATTAAAAAATAAATTTTAGCGAACATCCAAACTACATCTGGAATCATCAAAAGAATTTTATCTACGCTTTCAATGCCAATCAACGGTGCCTGCCAGCCGCCCAAAAAGAAAATTGCGCCCATGGCGGAGGCTCCAATAATATTTATGTATTCGGTTAAATAGAACATGGCAAAGGCGGTCCCGGTATATTCGGTGTGAAAACCGGCGGTAAGTTCCTGCTCAGATTCGGCTATATCAAATGGAGCGCGGTTAAGCTCTGCAGTGCTAACGCACATAAACATTAAAAAACCAACAAAGCCCAGAACGGGCAGTTTGAAAATCCACCAATCAAAAACCGTGCCGCTCTGCGAAGCTATAATTTCATTCAACGATGCACTACCGGAAATCATCACAACAAAAAGCAAAATCAAGGCAAAGGATACTTCGTAGCTAATCATTTGCGCACCGCCTCTAAGGGCGCTCAAAAGCGAATATTTATTATTTGATGCCCAGCCACCCAAAAGCACAGCAAAAAGCCCAAGCCCGTTTATTGCTATTATAGCTGGCACGGCAAAACTCAAATTTATTACCTGCCAATTTTCGCCAAAAGGAATAAGCGCAAGTATAAAAAACGGAGTTGTTAGGGAAATCATAGGCGCAAGGTAATACATAATTGCATCAACGCCCTTTGGGGAAAACACTTCTTTGAAAAGCAGTTTTGTTACATCTGCAATGGTTTGCAGAGTGCCATGCCACCCAAGCCTCATAGGCCCAAGCCTGCACTGCACATGGGCGCAAACCTTGCGTTCCATATAAATTAAAATAGGTGCAGAGCCTATACCCACAGCTAAAACGCCCACAATCGCCAAAAGCACATTTATTGCCAACGCCAACTCCGGCCAAGGCGAAAGTTCTCGCACAAAGTCGCCAATAAAATTTGGTTCGCCGAAAGTCATGGGGGTAATGTAGAAAAATTTTACCCCTCCCCAATCACTACCCGCACCCTCTCCTTATACAAATGCTCTCGCAAAATATGCTCTCTTGCTCTTTTAATAATCTCTTCTTTTGCACTTGAATTTTTCAAATAAAACTTTGCGAGTTCTGCATATTCTTCGGGGGAATTTGCTGCGCAAATTGCGTCTTTGGGGAATAGCTCGAATAAATCGCTTTGGGCATCGCTGATTATAAAACGTTCGCAGAGGGGAATATCAAAGACTCTTTGATTTACTGCGCTTGGCATTTGGCAGCTGGTTATGTTTATATGAATGTTTCCCTGCGAATAATGCGAGCATAATCCCTTGCGGTAATCTATGTCGGGGAGGCTTTTTATGCTGTTGCCGAATATTGCTCTCCAGCTTTGCGAATCGCCGGCAAATTTTAAGCCGAGCTCAAGCAAGGGCTCTAAGCACAAGCGGCGTTTTTCGGCAGAGGCCAAATGAATGCAATAGCTCGCAAACCACGCTTCGTCTTTGGTATCGCCTGGAATCTGCTCTGCGCTCATGCTGCCGGTTAAAACTTGAAATGCGGCATTTTGCGCAATGGGCAAAGCCTCGGTTTTATCGTATTGAACGCGTTTCCAAATTTTGTCCAAAAAATCACCAGACATTGCAGAGCCGGTGAAAATCAAATCGTGAATGGGTTTGTGTTTTTGCGGATAAAACATAAGCGAATCGCCTGCGAGCGGTAGCCATTCCGCTTTTGCAAAGCCCTTCTCTTTTAGCCAAGGAATATAAGCCCGTTCCCAAGTCCATGCAATTATATTTTCGCATTGTTCTTTGCTGAACAAGCAAGCTATGGGTCGCGGATCGTCCACAAACCAAATATGCACAGGCACAGAAAATCTGCGGCAAACATTCAGCAAAACTCCCTCAGAATCAATGCCTTTCGCATTAACGCTAAGCACAAGGTGCGGAACTTCTTTTTGAAAAAGCTCCATAAGCAACGCCTCCAGCAAAGCAGGGTTCTCGCTCTCTTGCGGCAAAGCTATATACGGAAGTTGCAACTCTTTCAAAGCATTCAAAATTTCCTGCTGCAAAAAATGCGTGCCGAATGGAATTGCGATTAATTCCCCTCTATGGAGGGGTGCCGAAGGCGGGGTGGGATTCAGCATTTTTTTCAACACCGCCTCTGCATCATCTTCGCAATATCTCGCTGCAGATGGGTGGCGGATCACTGTCATTTTGTTGGTTCTTAATATATCGGTGAATTTAGATAGGTCTTCGTTGAAGAGCGCAGTTGGCAAGCCTGCCAGTTTTTCCCGGACAACGCTTAGGTTTTCGGGGAAGGCATCGCAGAGGATTATTAGGGAGATTTTTTCTTTTGGGAAATCTTTTAAAAATTCCAAGTGATAGCCTAAGCCTGTGCCTAAGGCAAAAACTACGCCGCTGACCGATTTAGGCCTAAACCAGGCCCTTTCTTGTTCGGGCTTGATTGCGCTGTGCAGGAGCCGCTCGAAGTTGCTCCCGTAAACACGAGCGCTTAATTCACCAGAGGAGGCTCTAAAATGCTCGCACCTTGGAAGCATATTATTTTGCTATTTCAGATGTTGGCGGGCTGCCTCTATAGTCGCTTGCTTTTTTATGATACTTTGAAAGCTGAACTTTGATTTTGGCCAAAGCCGAATCCATAGCCTTCCCAAAATTTTCCTCTTCTGCCGTAGCCACAAGCGTGTTGCCTTTAACAATGGCAGTGATATCTACCTTGCGTTTAAGCTCAACGCCGTTTGAAACTTTGGATATGCCTTCTATAACAACTCCAAATTCAGTAATGGAATGAAAATGATTTTCCAACTTGCTTAATTCACTTTGAATAACATTTTGGAATTTCGATGATGGCTCATTTAAGTGCCTAACAGTAATGTTAAAGGGGATATTGCTCATAATGGGGAATATAGTAAACGCTGATTAAGTCAAACCAAAAAAACATACATCGAACGAAAACGAAAAAGAGCCGCTGATTGTGATGCTAAACGTCTTTCTGTCTGAACCCCGATTGGCCAGGATTTAGAGATTTTCAGGATTATGCAGCGTGAAACGTTTAAAGCCTAGCACCCCAAGCCCTCCAAAATTTTACCAGACCAACAAAGATGCCCACATTCAAACGCTTTACCAAATGTCTGGTTAAGTTTTTTCTACCTTACCCCCATAAATGTTGACTTACGGTAACATACCCTTGCCTTTTGGGCGCGCCGAGCTTCCCCTGGAAGCTCTCTTTAAGCCTTGGGTAGCGGCTCCCCAGCGTGGGTGTTTTTTACCTACCATCCCTAGTATAAAATTTTACCCCCCC
>JAITFT010000191.1 GCA_031281155.1 Candidatus Fibrimonadaceae bacterium | reverse complement strand
GTTTTGGAAACCTTGAACTCCACAACGGCGGTCCACTTTTTTGTCTCTATAAACAAATCATAACGGCCTGCGCCAGCCGAGTTATTGGAGCGAACATCAAAGCCAAGAGCAACCATTAAGCCCAAAACAAAACCATGGTAGGTTTTTTCCAAATTATCGTGCAAATCAAAATAAGAAAGCTTGAAAGAGAGAAGGCGCGTTAATTCTTTGCTAAAATAATCAGCATTATTTATTTCACCAAAAATTTTAGCCAATTGATTCTGCTCTTCTTTCTTAACAATGGAGCTTAGAATATACTCCTCCCAAACCATCATTAATTCCTCGTTGGGAACGCACAGCTTGTAAAGCCTCTTTCTGGGATTGCTGCCTGCCGCTTCTTCATCCCATGAAAGATAGCCGGCCTGCACCGCAAGGGCAAAGTAATATTTATCCGCCTTGTCGGCAAACAGCTCTTTCAGCGAGACCCTTGGGTCAAGCTCCGTGGTGAATGTATTGCCGAACTTCTTTACCGCCTCGCCTAGGCACAGAGCCTTGCTCTGAGTGAGCAGGTCGCCAAGCAGGTTTATGGTGCCGCTCTGGCCCCAGTAGTTGGAAATTTCGTTTTCGTATAAAAAATTCATGACGGAGAAAATGTAAAACACAGAAGATTCTCCAACACGGATTCCGTCGTACCATCTCTTGACAATCTTGAAATCCTTTGGCTCCACAAGGGCTTTGACTTCTTTCTCTGTTAAGCCAAAATCCTCATCGAATTCGCTTTTGGCAAATACATCGAAAACTTTAACGTTGTTCAGCTTGCTGAACATGCTTTCTTGGCTGATTCTTAAAATGCCGGTTAATAGAACCTTCTCGATATGCGGATTGCCTTTGAACGCAAATTCAAAAACCAAAGATAAATAATTTCTTATTTCCTCGTAATTTGGTTTGTGCAGGCAGTCCATGAGAAGGCGATCGTATTCGTCGATTAGAATTACAGGTTTGACCCCTAGTGCAAGGTGCAGATTTTCTGTGAGCAAACGCAAATTTATTTCTTTTTCGTTGTTATCATTCTCAACCATTTTCTTGATTTGCTTTGTGTACTGCTCTGGGGTTAAGTATTTGCTTATATGATCTGTTAATTGGTCGCGAAGGGTATTTTTATAATCAGTTGGGCTAAGATTTTTGAAATCTAAATAAATCACGGGATATTTATTCAAATGCTCCTTGAACGCCTTTCTCTTTTCAATCTTCAAGCCCTTGAACAAGTGCGCAGAGTTTTTTTTGCTGTCCAGAAATTCCGCAAGCATGTTCATGTTGAGGCTTTTGCCCATTCTGCGTGGGCGGGTGATTAAAAGGACATCGCTTGGGTTACCCATAAAATGCTCTATGAACATGCTTTTGTCCACATAAAGCAAGTTGTTCTCTCTGAAGCGAGCAAATTCGCTGCTGCTCAGATTTATGTTGTATTTCTTTTTGGGCATTAGGGATAAGATAGAAAAAAATATCTTCAAAACCAAATATGCACCGCTATCCCCGTTGCGATTCCACCATGCCCATTATCGCTATCCGCTCCATCACTGCCGCGAAATAGGCGGCACCGCCGCAGAATCCTGCCAAGCCACACCCATAATCCAGCCGCCGCAGTACGGACGCGATTTATCGCATCCCTCTCCGCTCCACTACAATCTCAAAGGCACCCCACTCGGCACCGCCAAACCCACCGCCACAGGCGTGTACATCGAAAAACACGGCAAACACACACGGAAAATATTAATTAAACATTAATTTTCTACATTACAGCCATACAATTTATTTGGGATGAAAACAATAGCTTATGAGCGTAATAGATAAACTGCTTTACAAAATGTTTGGCACGCCTCACGCGAGAAAGGTAAAACGCCTGCAGCCAACGCTTATGGCAGTAACTGCAAAGCATTTGGAATGCCAAAAGCTTAACGACACAGAGCTTGCCGCAAAAAGCGATGAGTTTAAAGAACGTCTGAAAAACGGAGAAAGCCTGGAAGACATTAAGGTAGAGGCTTTTGCTGTTTCTCAAGAGGCTTGCGACAGGCGGCTCGGCATATTCAATGTTTTCGATGCTCAACACGGCTTCGATTTCTCAAAGCTTACGGAGCCAAGGCAAAGAGAGGCAGAGGCAGCAAAAGAATCGCTTGCTAGCGAAACTCCCGAATGGGAAATTCACCTCTCCGCAGAATTTTACGCAGAAATTCGGGAAATGTACCCAGAATCTGTTAAGCCCTTTAGAATGATGCCCTTCCCTGTGCAAATAGTTGGCGGCTTAATTTTACACGAAGGCGCTATTGCGGAAATGGCAACTGGCGAAGGTAAAACGCTCGCCGCAGCTTGCCCGGTTTATTTAAATGCACTCTCAGGTGATGGCGTTCATGTAGTAACGGTGAACGATTATTTGGCTGGCCGCGATGCCAGGAATATGGGCAGGGTTTATAAATTTTTAGGCCTAAAGGTGGGCTTGATAATTCACGGGTTAAACAGCGACCAACGAAGAGAGAGCTATAATGCAGATGTTATTTACGGAACCAACAACGAATTCGGCTTTGACTACTTGCGCGATAATATGGCTGTTCAAAAAGAAGACCTTGTACAGAGGGTTCTCAATTATTGCATTGTTGATGAAGTAGATTCTATTTTAATCGACGAAGCACGCACGCCGCTTATAATTTCCGGTGCAGCAGAAGACGCAACCGATAAATACCAAAAAGCAAACGCCCTAGTAAAACGCCTTAAACGAGACGAAGACTACACCATAGACGAAAAACACAAGAATGTGCAAATTACCGAAAAGGGTGTTGGGCAAATTGAAACTACTATGGGTTTCACTGGGCTTTATGGCGAGCAAGCCAGTTGGGTGCATTATATTTTGCAGGCAATAAAAGCCCACAATGTTTTTGTTAAAGATGTCGATTACATTGTTAGAGAAGGCGAAATTGTTATTGTTGACGAGAACACGGGCCGCTTAATGGAAGGGCGCCGCTACTCCGAGGGTATTCACCAATCCATCGAAGCAAAAGAGAATGTGCAAATTCGCAGAGAAAACCAAACGCTTGCAACAATCACTTTCCAAAATCTTTTCCGCATGTATAAAAAACTCTCCGGCATGACAGGTACCGCCGAAACCGAGGCAACGGAATTTTTGAAAATCTACAATATGCCAACCTGGGTTATACCAACGCACAAACCCTGCATTCGCTACGACATGAACGACCAAATTTATAAAACAGCAGATGCAAAATGGAAAGCAATCATAGCAGACATTAAAGACCGCAACACAAAAGGCCAGCCAATTCTGGTAGGTACAATCTCTGTGGAAAAATCGGAAAAACTTTCCAAAATGCTCCGCATAGAGGGCATTCCTCACGATGTTTTGAATGCGAAAAACCACGGCAGAGAAGCAGAAATAATTTTGTTCGCAGGCCACAAAGGCAAGGTAACCGTTGCCACAAACATGGCAGGTCGCGGAACAGATATTGCGCTTGGGCCAGGCGTTGTTGAGCTAGGCGGTTTGCACGTTCTAGGTACCGAAAGGCACGAAAGCCGCCGCATAGATAACCAGCTAAGAGGCCGCTCCGGTCGCCAGGGAGACCCAGGCTCCAGCCAATACTATCTTTCTTTAGACGACGATTTAATGCGCGTATTTGGCGGCGATAACGTTAGAAAAGTAATGGACAGGTTCGGCTTTAAAGACGACGATGTTATTGAGCATCCCTGGATTACAAAGAGTGTTCGCAATGCTCAAAAGAGAATTGAGAGCCAAAATTTCGATGCTCGTAAACACCTGTTAGATTACGATAACGTTATGAATGAGCAGAGAAAAGTTATATATTCTTTGCGTCGTAGCATTTTAATGGGCGAAGATATTAAAGGCGAAATTACAAACCGCATAGAAGATGCCGCAGACATTAAGGTTAGCAAATATGTGGTTGCCAACTCTTACCCTGAAGCTTGGGACATGGAAGGCCTTGAAACCGATTTAAAGAGAAGCATGGGTTTTGAATACAGGCCCGAATCTGAGCATTTAGTCGGCATGACAGCCGATCAAGTTTTAGACGAAGTTATTAAGCTTTACAAGGAACGTTACGAAAAAATAGAGAAAATGCTCCCACCGGAAGAACTCTCCCGCTTTGAAAGAACCGTGCTTTTGCATTGCATAGATGGTCAATGGAAAGAGCATTTATACGGAATGGATCATTTGCGAGAAGCAACCCGCTTCCACGGCTATGCACAAAGAGATCCATTAATTGTGTATAAAAACGAAGGCTTTAAAATGTTCCAGGAATGCTTGGAAACCATAGCATCAAATACCGTTATGGGCATTTTGAATGTTCGAGTTGAGGTAAACGGGCAAACAATTCCTTTAGCTATGGCTCCAAGCCCGCAAAGGCCCACCATGACTTTTGAAAACCGCAACGCCCAAGGCGAAGCCGTTCAACCCATGGGTAGCAGAGCAGCAATAAATCGCGGCCCTGCCGCTCAAAAGCCCGTTCAGGTTGTAAAACAAGCACCGAAAGTAGGCCGCAACGACCCATGCCCTTGCGGCAGCGGGAAAAAACATAAGCAGTGTTGCGGGTGATCGTTTTAAAAAGCCTTCAAATTATTCCGACTCCATAAGCTATGTTCCGCATGGTTTTAGCATTATTTATTTTGCTCATTTCATCGGTCTTTTTTCTTTGCAATTCCTGATATTCCGCTTCGTTTTTCGGAGCCTCAAAGTTCCGTTGTTTTTTTCATGCGGCGTTTCTCCATTTTTCTAC
>JAITFT010000131.1 GCA_031281155.1 Candidatus Fibrimonadaceae bacterium | reverse complement strand
TAGATTTAGAAAACATTCTACTAATAACTACTTGACACCAGAGGAAAAAGATTCTATATTTACATATAACAATAAATATGTGGCTTAACTAAATGTACGTTTTTTAAGGGGCACACCAGGGATGGATTGAAACGTTTGCATGATACTCATGAGACTTTTCTTATTGTAATGAAAGAGATGGGAGGAAATAATTGTGGGTAAAGGGAAGTCTGGGGAGGGGCAGTTTGCCGTGAAGTTTGCGGGGTGGGACTTGGGTTCTTTTATGGAAACAAATAAAGCAAAGGAAAATAAACGGCTTGGATTTTGACCCAACGCCAGTCCCACCCCGCAAACTTAAACTCAAAGCGCCCCTCCCCAGAGGGGAATTACGAAGCCCTATTCTATCGGAGGGCAGTTTGAAATCCTCAAAACTGACGAAAACAGGAAAAATAATTATTCCCCAATCAATGCAAATACCTCTGCATCCTTAATCCTCACCTTTAGCCTGTCCCCGATTTTGTAATCGCCGCGAATAGCGACAGATTTATAATTATTCGCTCTGCCAATCCAGGAATTTCTTTTGCCAACTTCGTTGATTAAAATGCTCTGCTCAGTGCCTACATATTTTAGATTGTTCTGCAAAGCGGTTTCTGTGAAAACGCGCGTAAGCTCTGCGCTTCGCTTGTGCTTTTCATCGCTGGGAATTTGATGCGGCATTTTTGCAGCAAGGGTTCCTTTGCGAGGCACAAAGCGGGTTCTGTTGCAGCCTGTTGGTTTGCTCCATTTAATTAAATCCAAGCTTTGTTTGAAATCCTCTTCTGTTTCGCCAGGAAAACCAACTATTATATCTGTGGAAATTGAAAAATCACTAAATTGGGAATAAAAAAAGTCTATCAACTTTTTATAATCTTCAGCGCTGTGCTTGCGTTTCATTGCCTGCAAAATTTTATCGCTGCCGCTTTGTACAGGCAAATGCAAAAATTTAAACACCCTTTCATCTTTATAAACTTCTGCCAATTTTTCTGCATAGCTCAAAGTATGCCGTGGGTTTCCCATTCCCATTCTTATGCGGTAATCGCCCTTTGCTTTCGATAAAATTTGCATCACAAGCTCGGCTAAATCCGTGCCAGTATCAAAGCCATAGCAGCTAGCGTCTTGTGCTGTTAGCCAAATTTCCTTGCAACCGTCTTCTACTAAAATTTGCGTTTCTTTCACAATTTGAGAAATATCGTAACTCTTGAGTTTTCCTTTTACCATTCTCGTTGAACAAAAAGAGCAAGCATCCATGCAGCCTTCGGCAATGCTGATAATTCCCACAATGGAGTTTTTGCGGATTTTCGGCAAACCAAGTTTAGGCGAATGCTCTTTTTGCAAATCTAAAATCGTTTCACCCGCAATTATTTTTTTTACAATATTTGGTATTCTTTCCACAGCGTGCGTGCTTGCCACGGAAATAGCTTTATCTATTTTTTGCAGCGAAGCAATTAGTTCTGGCGTTGTGCAGCCAGTTACGAGCATTGGCGTTTTGGGGTATTTTTCCTTTGCTGTTCGCACTGCTTTTAATGCGGAGCTATCGCCTTTAACGGTGCATAGATTTAGAATAATAGCGTTTAGGCATTTTTCTGTAAAATTAAATTCAACATCAAAGTTATTCTTCGCCAACAAACCGGCAATTTGTTCGCTTTCGCTTAAATTAGCGCTGCAGCCTTGGGAAATGAGGAGAATCATCGCTACTCATACCGCGTTAAATTTCGCTTGTTCAGTTCGTTGATGCATAAAAGCATAAGAGGTTTCAAAGCGCTTAATTCCAAGTCTATTCGCCATTTGCTAAGTTCCTTTGCGAGCTCTTCTGTAAACACGGGTTGTGCATAGTTTCCGCCATCGCCTACTTCCAAAATTCTGCAAAGAATGTCTGCAAAGCTGACAATTACAACAAGCGGGCGGTTTATCACCGCTCTTGACAAATCGTGGTGATACAGCATCACTTCGCCTATGGAGCGAGGGAGCCGCCAGCTTTCGGCAAGATCTGCTCCTGTTTGCCCGTGGTCTTTGCCCAAAATTTCACGCTCTGCCAAATACAATTCGCAAGAGCGGCTTTTGCTTAAAGCAATAGCCTGCTCAAATTCATTGCTTTTATATTGCAAAAGAATAATCTTTCCAATATCGTGCAAAAGCCCTGCCGTGGCGGCATCGGCTGCTAAACTTGGCTCGTATTCCAAAGCGATAGTGCGTGCCACAATGCTAACAGCATTAAAATGTTCCCACATTTTTTGCGAATCAACTTTGGAATCTTTAAGCTCAAAAAATTTGGACATAAAGGTTTCCTGGCTAATATTCTTAGCCTGCTCAAAACCCAATTTGTCTATTGCGCTGTGGATAGATGTTATAGATTCGCCTCTGGCATTTATTATTTTCAAAAGTCGGGCAGTTAAAACAGGATCGCTTGAAACTATTTGCTCCAAAGCGTTTCTTTGGCTTTTTTCATCGTCTGATAATTCAAATAATTGCGCAGCCACGGTGGGAAGCGTTGGCAGGTTTATTATGCCTTTGGTTATTTTTTCAATATACTCCGTTTGCATAATATATTACACCTCTAAATTTGCGCTTCTTGGGCTAATGCGCTTGCGGAAAACATAGTAGCTCCAAATTTGATATGCCAAAATAATTGGAAAAAAAATTGCTGCGCTTATGCTCATTATTTTTAAAGTATATTTAGAAGATGCCGTGTTCCATATATTCAAGTTGTTTTCTGCCAAAGTAGAAATAAGCACATTTGGGAACAGGGCATAAAATAATGCTGCAACGGAACACGCTATGCAAAGCCCAAGCGAAATAAATGCCAGTTTATAGTTTTTTCTAAAAACAAAAACCGCTGAAGCCAAAACAAAAACAAAAGCAACAAGGCAAGTCGCAGAATGTTTCCAAAAAAAAATAGTCATTATTGAAAATAAAAATACAGAAAACGAAATTAAAATTTTTGAAATTTTACAAACTCTTTCCTGCAATTCGCCTTCAATTTTCAAATTCAAAAACAAAGCACCATTGCTCAAAAACAAAGAAAAACCAAGCATGCCGGCAAACAATGCGGTTGGTTTAAGCAAATCGGAAAGGCTCCCAGCGAAATTTCCTTGCAAATCAATTGGAATGCCAATAAGCAAATTTGCCATTATAATGCCAACTAGAAAAGCAGAAAAAAGACTGCTCACCATAAGGGTAATATCGCATATTATGCGTAATCTTGCAGAATAATATGCTCTGTGCCTGAACTCAAAGCAAACGCCTCGCGCTATCAAAGCTAAAAGCAAAACCACAAAGGGCAAATAAAGCGCACTGAACAAAGTTGCATACCAAGCAGGGAATGCCGCAAAGGTTGCTCCAACAGCGGTTAAAAGCCAAACTTCGTTGCCATCCCAATGCGGACCAATGGAAGAAATATAAGTTCTGCGTTCGCGATCGTTTTTTCCCAAAAAAAATTGCAATATGCCAACGCCAAAATCAAAACCCTCTAAAAAAAAGAAACCCGATAATAACACGGCGATAAACACAAACCAAAAAATTTCCAAACTCATAAAAGCCCAAGACCTGTGGTTAGCGGGACAAACAAAAAATGATATATTGTTGTTATTGCAAATTGCAACCTAGACAAGAAAAGGATGTCATCCATGGTTGGGAATATAGAAATTTGTACGCAGCTTGACAATTTATCATACAGACCTTGCACTACAGGCTATTTTTTGTTTCGTTCATATCAGCTATTTCCTAAAAACTCTGAAAAAATCAAAAAAGCTGGCAAAAAGATGTTTTGCGCTTGACATCTTGATATTTTTTTTCTATATTTACGTGTAGTGTAGCTGGAGGTCAATATTACATGAGTGAAGAACTATTACAGAGGAACCTTCTTAAAAACCCTGAAAAAATAGGGAAATGGGATTTCTATAACATAGGAAGTACCAGTATTAAGGATTTGAAAAATAATGGTATTCTTAGAAATGTAGATTATGGAGAAATAGAGAAAAAGAAAGTCGATGCTCTTATCGTGTTTAAAAAAAAGGTAATAGCGATCATTGAATATAAAAAACCATCCGAATTTAATACAAAAGATAAACAAAATAAGGCTATACAGCAAGAAATTGACGTTGCAAAAAGGATTGGTTGTAAGCTCATTATAGCCACTGATACCCAAGAAACTGTCTGGGTAAATGCTTTTACTGGAAAACAGGTTAAAGATGAAAACAATCGTATCCTTAAAGCAAATTTTGATCCGCATGATGAACATATTCGTATTTTGATAGAAAAGATTAATTACTCAATAAATGAAGTAAGTAATAATATTAAACCAAAACAATTTGTAAATCCTACTGATTTGGCAAAACGGATATGGCAGGATATATGGTCTGTTAGTGGCGCAACACCAGAAAATTGTCTATATACATTTGTTGAATTATTTATATTTAAATATTTAAGCGATTTAGGGGTGCTCCAAGGAATTTATAGTTTTGATACGCTGATTGCTAGTTTTGAAACAAATGATGAAAATGAGATATTAGAAAATTACGCTAATATAATTCGTCCAAAAATTAAAGACTTATTTCCTATGAATCCAATTGATAAAACAACAATTATTAATGGAACAATTTTTGTTAGTAAAGATCAAAAAGCAGTTACTGGATATAGTACAGTATTTAAAAAAGTACTTTTGAAATTTAAGAACTATGGAAAGTTGGAAAATATTGACTATGACTTTAAGAGTAAATTATTTGAAAGTTTTCTTAAAGAAAGTATAAGTAAAAAAAATTGGGGACAGTTCTTTACGCCTCTAAAAGTTGTGCGTGCCATTATTGAAATGGCAAAGGATGATATTAAACCAAAAATGTCTATATGTGATCCTGCCTGCGGTGTTGGTAAATTTTTACTGGAGCCGATTGTAACAAGACTTGATTATTTCTATCGCATAAAAAAAGATGAAAAAACAAAAAAAGACATAATAGAGCCAAAAATTACAATACATGGATTTGACAAAGGTTTTGATAAAGACGAGCAAAAAACTATTATATTAGCAAAAGCAAATATGCTTATTTACTTCTCTGATTTAATCAAAGAAAATCCAACATTGACAAAAGAATTTGCAGATCTTTTTAATAAAAGTTTTACATTGAAAACAAATTCTATATTAGGGACTCTCTCTGATGCTGTTGTAGAAGAATATGATTTAATTATAACAAATCCACCTTATGTTACCAGTGGTAGCAGTAATTTAAAAGAAGAAATTAAAAAAGATGCAAGAGGTTTAAATACTCATTATAAAATAAACGCATTGGGCGTTGAAGGTTTATTTATGGAATGGATAATAAAAGCACTTAAACCAGATGGAAAAGCTTTTGTTGTTATTCCTGATGGTATGTTAAACAGGTTAAATGATAAAAATCTGAGACGATATATTTTAGAAGAGTGTTTTTTGGATGCTTTAATATCATTACCTTTGAATAGTTTTTTTACAACAAACAAAAAAACTTATATAATGTGTATAACCAAAAAAGTAAATAAAAATCAGATTCAAACCGAACCTGTTTTTTCATATCTAGTAAACGAAATTGGTGAGACTAGGGATGTTTACCGTTTTGATATAGATCAAAATGATCTTGATGAAGCTGTTACACTTTATTCCTTTTTTAAAGGTAATAAAGATAAATTTGAAAACATTAATTCGGATAAACGCTGTAAAATTATTCCAATTAAATATTTTATTAAAAATTTTGAAAATGATTGGCTTGTTGATAAATTATGGACTGAAAATGAGAAAGTTGAATTAGGAATAATTGAAAAAAATGAAAGTTTATCATTATTTGAATTTTCTTCAATCGTCGATGAAATTTCTGATTCGTTGAAAGAGTTTAGCAGAGAAGGAAAAGAACTTTCAGAAAAAAAAAAATCCAATGAACTGACCGCTATATTTAGCTTGAAAGATATTTTTAGCCTAGAAAAAGGCTTGGCAAAATATACACGAAAATATGGAAATCAAAATAAAGGCGAATATCCAGTTTTTTCTGCATCAAACAATGAACCTCTTACTTATATAAATACTTTTGATTATGATGGAGAATATTTAACATGGGCTACTAATGGGTTTGCTGGTTATACCAAAATAATTACAGGAAAATTTTCTATTAATGGTGACAGAGGGCTAATGAAACCAAAAATTGATAACATTTATTTTCCCTACATAAAATATAAAATTGAACCTATTTTACGAAATTTAGCAAAAGGTAGAAAAGGTGAAAAAGGTCAAGATGAATTTACAAAAGTATATCCTTCAATGGTTGAAAATATAGAAATTTCAATGCCTGTTGATAATTATGGTAATCTTGATATTTTGGCACAAATTGAGATAGCACAAAAACATGAATTTATAGATGATGTCAAAAAAAAAATAAATGAATATCAAAAGCAAATTGTTGATATAAAGATTAGCTTTGATTCAATGTATAGGTTTGAAAGTGTAAAAATAAAAGATATTTTTGATTTAGTTAAAGGGAAGCAACTTTACACACGTGATTATATTAGAAAACACAAGGGAAATATCCCCGTCTATTCATCACAAACGACCAATGATGGTATAATAGGTTATGTTGATAAATTTAATCTGGATTGTAATGCCTTAACATGGACAACAGACGGAGTATATGCTGGAACTGTTTTTATAAGAACTGGAAAATTCTGTATGACTACACATTGTGGAGCTCTTGTCCTTAAAAAAGGAATAGATAATATTAATTTAGAATATATATACTGGTACTTAAAAAATAACCTTAAAAATTATGCAAAAAGCGAACAAAACAAACGTGTTACTGTAGATATAATAAAAAATATTTCTGTGCCGATACCATTAGCAGATAATGAAGAAATATTTAATATAAATATTCAAGAGGAAATAGCAAATAAAAACAAAAAAATTGAGCTAATAAAAAACAATGTAATGGATGAGTTAGAAAAAATAAAAAAAATATCTATTTCGTCGTATATCTAGAACGTTATGTGACACTCTGGACAGCGACACCGATATAAGTAATCTCATATTATTACCGCCGCAGTTTTTCTGGTTATTTTTTTAGCTTTGTTGCCACGCAAAATTTCCCTTCGCATAAAGAAAACCGTTACGCCAAATAAAAATGTGTAAATTGCAGTAAAGGCAGTTATTGAAAAAATAACGCTCTCCTTGGAAACGCCCACAGACACGGCTTTATCTGTAGGCATTAAACCATAAACTACCCACGGCTGACGACCAGTTTCTGCTATTAGCCAGCCAGCCGTATTAGCTATAAAAGGAAGCGATATTCCAAAAACCATAAGCAGCAACATTATTTTATGCATGTTTTTTTTCAAAATCAAATACCAAATAATCCCATAAAAAGTAAAAAACAACATTATAAGCGAACAACCAATCATTATTCTAAATGAAATATAGGAAATCCATACAGGCGGGCGGTAATTACCTGCGCCATATCGCCGTTCCATTTCTTTTTGCAAATCTTCCATTCCCTTGACTTCGCCGCTTGGCCTGTTATAAAGCATAACGCTGAGCATAGCTGGTATTTCTACCCCTGGCAGAATGGAAAGCGGAGCCGGATCTTGAGTTTTTTCCAAATTTTCCATAGCCGCTAATTTCATAGGTTGCAGTTTTGCCACAGACCGCCCTTGCAAATGCCCGCTTGCAACAACGGCTACCAAGCCTAAAAGCCCCATAAGCAAAGCCTGCTTAAATGACCTTTCAAATAAATCGGAATCTTCTGAACTTTGGTAAATTTTCCATGCAGAAACCCCAAGAACAAAAAACGCCGCTGTGCTTATGCTTGCTGCCATAACATGCGGATATTGATGCAGAAAATAAGGATTTGTTATAAGAGCAAAAAAATCTGTTAATTCAGCACGGCCGTTATTAAAAACATAACCAACAGGATGCTGCATAAAACTGTTAGCAACGAGGATCCAGAATGCAGAAAGGCATGCCCCGGCAAATACAAGCCATATACAAGCTAGGTGAACTTTTTTTGGCAAAATATTTCGCCCAAAAATCCAAAGGCCTATGAAAGTGCTTTGAAGAAAAAATGCCAGTAATGCTTGCATGGCAAGCGGTGCGCCAAAAACATCACCAACAAAACGGCTATACTCCGACCAATTCATGCCGAACTGAAATTCCAGCACAATGCCTGTAACTACGCCTACTGCAAAGTTAAGCAAAAAAAGCCTGCCCCAAAACCTTGAAATTCGCTCATCATCGGAATTTCCGCTTTTATGCGCCATTGTTTCAGATATGGCTATAAAAAGCCCCAGACCTATGGTTAGCGGGACAAACAAAAAATGATATATCGTTGTTATGGCAAATTGCAGCCTAGACAAGAAAAGGATGTCATCCATGGCAGGGAATATAGAAAAAATGCTAAGTTAAAACTTCATCTGCCCTTTTACATTTGCCGATACATCAGGGCCAGCCAGCAAAGACAATAAGCAAAAGCCAAATTCTGCAGCAGCCCCTGCGCCTTTTGATGTTATTATATTTTCGCTGATAACAACAGGAGCATCTAGATATCTTTTGCAATGAGGCTCAATATCTGCCCTTACCGATGGATAGCTTGTTGCGCTGTGATTGCGGAGAATTCCCGCATTTACCAAAACTTTTGGAGCAGCGCATATAGCAGCAATTTGCTTGCCTGCTTCGTAGCTTTTTACCAGCAAATTTTTTACCGAATCGCTTTTCAGCAAATTTTCGGTTCCTGGGCCGCCGCCGGGCAAAACAAGCAAGTCAAAAGGCAAGCCTTCCACTTGCGATAAGAGTGAGTCTGCCAAAACCGCAAGACCATGCGCTCCCATAACTTCCTTTTTATCATCTATGGAAGCAGTTTGAATTTTAACTCCACCCCTATGCAAAATATCATAGGGAGCCACAAATTCCAGCTCTTCAAAGCCGTTCGCTAAAAGAAAAAGTGCAGTAGTCATAGAAATAAAATAGAAAATGCATTTTTCTACATTAGCCCCATGAAAAAATACCGCCTTGAAACTCTCGCAGTCCACGCTGGGCAAGAAAAGCCCGACAGCGCAACGACTGCCCGCGCAGTTCCCATTTACAGAACCTCTGCTTATGTATTCAAAAACGCAGAACACGCTGCAAATTTGTTTTGCTTAAAAGAGCTTGGAAATATATACACCCGGCTCACCAACCCCACAACCGAAATTTTAGAAAACCGAGTCACTGCCCTCGAAGGCGGAGCAGCATCCGTAGCATTGGCTAGCGGAACCTCGGCAGTATTTTATGCTATAATAAATTTAGCGCAGGCTGGCGATGAAATTGTTAGCGCAAATAATCTTTATGGCGGCACCTTCTCCCAGTTCAATGCAATTTTACCTTCACTTGGCATAAATGTAAAATTCGTTGACCACCAAAAACCCGAAAATTTTAAAAAAGCAATTACGCCTAAAACCAAAGCCATATATATTGAAAGCATCGGCAACCCCGGCTTGGAAGTAGTGGATTTCAGAGCGATAGCAGACATTGCGCATAAACACGGCCTGCCGCTTATAGTAGATTCCACATACACAACCCCATATATGTTCAGAGCCATTGAGCATGGCGCAGACATAGTGGTAAATTCGCTCACAAAATGGATGGGCGGCCATGGCACAAACGTAGGCGGCATAATCACCGATGCCGGAACCTTCGACTGGGCGGCAGCCGGCAAACACTCGCTTTTCACCGAGCCAGATAACAACTACCACGGCATTCGCTGGGCACTTGATGTACCCGATTCCTTAAAGAAAATAGTATTCGCTGTTCGTGCTCGCTTTGTGCCGCTCCGCAATTTGGGCGCATCTCTTTCGCCAGATAGCGCTTGGCAATTCTTGCTGGGTTTGGAAACCTTGCCGCTTCGCATGGCAAAGCATTGCGAAAATAATTTGAAGGTTGCTGAGTGGCTCTCAAAGCATCAAAAGGTTGCATGGGTTCGCTATCCTGGTTTGCCGAATGACCCTAGCTATGAGCTTGCAAAAAAATATTTTAAAAACTGTTTTGGCGGCACGCTTGCATTTGGTTTAAAAAGCGGCTACGATGGTGCAGTGAAATTTTTGGAAAACGTGCCTTTGTTTTCGCATGTAGCAAATATTGGCGATACCAAAAGTTTAATGACTCACCCCGCAAGCACAACGCATTCGCAGCTTTCCAAGGAGCAGATGCAGACATGCGGCATAACGCCGGATTTTTTGCGCCTCAGCATTGGCATTGAGCATATAGATGATATTTTAGAGGCTTTGGAAATGGGAGTTTTTTAGCTAGTTATAAAACTTTCAATTCCCAGGTTTTTTATTTTTTGTGAATATTTTTCTCTTAAAAACCTGTTTATGCTGCCAGCGTCAACCAGCTTGAGGGCTTCGGCAGATATGGCTCTAGCTTCGTCGTAGTTTATGGAGCGTATTACTTTTTTGCATTCCATAATGCTCCAGGCGGCCATTGAAAGCTCGTCCACGCCTAAACCTACCAAAAGCAGGGTGCTGAGCGGGTCGGCGGCCATTTCGCCGCAAACGCTAACAGGAATGTTTTCCCTGTGGCCAGCATCAATTACGAGTTTTATGGATTTTAAAACAGCAGGATGATGAGGCTCGTATATGGAGGCTACTCTTCTGTTGGACCTGTCAACGGCGAGTGTGAATTGAATTAAATCGTTGGTACCTATACTGAAAAAATCCACTCTCTTTGCCAGGTCTTCGATAATCATAACAGCGGCCGGAGTTTCTATTGTAGCTCCAATTTCAATGTGCGGAATAGAAAAGCCTTCTGCCCCCAATTCATCGCAGCATTTATTGAAAATTTCTTTTGCTCTCTCCAACTCCTCAACACTTGAAATCATTGGAAACATTATTTTCAAGTTGCCCTTTTCCCCTGCTTCTACAAGGGCTTTGAGCTGCTCGGTAAAAATATCTCTGCGGTCGAGGCAAAGCCTTATTGAACGCCACCCCATAAAGGGATTATTTTCGGATTCCGCGCTAACGGAGTCTATCATTTTATCGCTGCCGGCATCTAGAGTTCTTATTGTAACGGGCATTGGGTACAGTTGGTGCACAACCTTGCGGTAGGCTTCTGCCTGCTCGTTTCTGGCGGGGAGCGTGCTGCGCCCAAAGTATAGGAATTCCGAACGGTAAAGGCCTATCCCGGAAGCGCCGAAAGTTTTTATTTCGCTTGCTTCTTCGTATCTTTCAATATTCGCATTTAACTTTATATACTTTCCATCCATGGTTATGGGCTCTAAATCCCTCATGGTGAAAAGCTGTAATTTTTGATTTTGAAAAACTTCTATTTGCTTTTTATATTTGCTTATATCGCTTTTGTCTGGATTGACTATAACTATTCCATTGGTACCATCGATAATCAGCAAATCGCCATCGTTAATGGATTCCGATAAATTCACAAGACCCATTACCGCTGGCATTTGCATGGAACGCGCAAGTATTGAAACATGGCTTGTAACGCCGCCTGAATCTATTGCCAGCCCCAGCACTTTTTTTCTGTCGAAGCGCATTAGCATATTCGGGCCAATGGAGAAACTTACCAGCGCAGAGCTTTCTTCTATTTTTTCTTGCAGTTCAATATCGGCATTGTTATTGCTTAACCGAAAAAGCATTTTGTTGTGAATATCTTTTAAGTCTTGAGCGCGTTCTTTTAAAATTCCTTTGCTGTTTTCAAATTTCTCTATAAGCATTAACATGTGTAAATGAAAAGCATAACCCGCATTCCATTGCTCGTTTCTTATTAAGGCAATAACACCTTCTATAAGAGAGGGATCTTGAAGGATCATTAGATGCGAATCGAAAATGTTCGCCTCTTCTTTGCCTGCCATTTGAAGAGTTATATCACGCAGATTTGATATATCGCGCTTTACCTGCAAAATAGCTCTGCGGAAAAAATCAATTTGATTTGCTGTATTGTCTCTTGAAATTCTTTGCGGAGAAACTGTAATATTTTGCCGAACAATCAACTTTGCTTTCGCTATAATATAACCAGGCGAAGCGGCATGGCCGGTAAACACTCTTCTTGTTTTTTTTTCCTGTTTATGAAGCATCTTCGTAGAATTTATTATTGAATAACTCCGTTAATTCATCAGCAACTTTATTTTCATCTTTGCCATCTATAATGAATTCCATTTCTGCCCCAGGT
>JAITFT010000116.1 GCA_031281155.1 Candidatus Fibrimonadaceae bacterium | reverse complement strand
CAAGGAGCTGGACAAGGAGCGTTACTACCGTGAATACTTGGATGATACTTTTGGTGAGTTGTACCTCAAGATAGAAGAGAAGGATATCAAGCTTGCGACACAGGCTACCGAGCTTGCGGCACAAACTACTGAGCTTGCGGAGAAGGATTCCGAACTTGCGGCAAAAGATGCTGAGCTTGCGGAGTTAAAAAAGAGATTGCGCAATGCTATACCCATGACTACTCAAAGCGCCACTCCCCACTCCCAAACATTGGGTTAATCATTGATTACTATAAGTAAAGCGGAATAAACGCTCCGAATTCCAAAGCGAAATTTATATTTGTAAGTTTTGTCATTTTCAAACCAAATAAACCGCTATTTTCACGCATAAATATGTGGGTTTCCGGTGCGTATTCCACGCGACCGAGCAATCTAAGCCCAAAAGGCGATTTTTTCCAAGGAAGCATGTCGCGACCATAGCCAAGGGAAAAAAGCGGAGAATGTACATTGTTTATTTTTATGTAGTCAATGCCAAAATGAGCAAAGTTTTCTGCCAACTCCTTTTGCAATTCACCAACAGGCAAATAATGCAAAAAGCCGCCGGCTATAAATCCAAATCTTGAAAAATCTAACTCGGCTTTTGCTCCAATCGCAAAATTTTTATTCATTCTGTAACGAGCATTCGCTCCACCAAAATGATCTATGCCGCCAGCAAAAACTCGCCCAGCGTAATTTGCGCCATAAACAAAGCTTGGCGGCGGCTCTTCTTTTTCAATCATATTCAGCGAAAGAAAATCCGCATAAGATAAAGAAATAAAACAAAGGAGAATTACAAGAAATTGTTTAAGCCATTCTTCGCCGTGAATTGGAATGCCCAAATCCTTCGCTTTATCCAGCTTGCTGCCAGCGTTTTCTCCCGCCAAAACCCACGAAGTTTTTTTGCTAACCGAACCGCTTACCTTTGCTCCATTTGCTTCTAAAATAGCTTTTACATCTTCTCTGCCCAAAGTGGGCAAAGTGCCCGTTAAAACCACTGTTTGCCCAACAAAAAGCGTTCCGCTTGAGCCTTTGTACTCTGTATTTAAACCCAATTCCTCAACTTTCTTCAGCCAATATTCGCCAAGTGGCGAATGGAAAAAATCGTAAATGCTCTGCGCTATAATTTCACCAACCCCATTTATATTTATTAATTCCTCTAATTCTGCTTTTGAAAGAGCATCTAAAGTTTTGAAATATTTTGCCAGAATTTTTGCGCCATTCACCCCCACATAGCGAATGCCGCACGCCGCAACCAGCCTTTCCAAGCTGTTGCTCTTGCTTTTTTCAATGCCGTCTATAACGCTTTGCGCGCTTTTTTCACCCATTCCTTCCAAAACAGATAAATCTTCTTTTTTTAAATTGTAAATATCCCAAACTTCTTTAATCAAACCTTTGTCTAAAAGTGTTTCAATCAAAGCCTTGCCCAAATTCTCAATTTCCATAACTTTGCGAGAAACGAAATATTCCAAAAATCTCTGCAATTGCGTTTTGCATTGCAAATTTTCACAACGCAAATCGACATCTTCCTTTAGCAGTTTTTCGTTGCACACAGGGCAAAATTCCGGTTCTACTATCGCTTGAGCATTCGCAGTTCTTCGCTCGCTTTGAACTTCTACAATTTTTGGGATTATTTCGCCGCCTTTTTCCACTCCTACAAAATCGCCTATATGCAAATCCAATCTTTTAATTTCTTCAAAATTATGAAGCGTTGCTCTTTTAACGGTTGTGCCGCCAAGCTGAACAGGGCGCAAATTTGCCACGGGGGTTATTTTCCCAGTTCTGCCAACTTGAACATCAACGCTCAAAAGCTCAGAATAAGCACGGTCGGCTTTGAATTTATAGGCCATTGCCCAGCGAGGCGCTTTCGCAGTTTTCCCAGCCTCTTTATGCTGAGAAAGACTGTTCACTTTCACCACCATTCCATCTATATCAAAAGGCAACGTTTTTCGCAAAGCGTTAAAGTATTCCGCAGCCTCCAAAATTCCGTGCGCAGAATCCTTAACAAAATACTCAAAAACTTTAAAACCTAGTTTTTTAAGAAGAGTTAAATTATCGCTATGCAATTCTCCGCTTCCCAATATTTGATAAGCAAAAAATCTTAGATTTCTCTTTGCAGCCTCTTTTGGGTCTTTCATTTTCAGGCTGCCAGCAGCCGTGTTTCTCGGGTTTGCATAGAGATTTTTGCCAAGATCTTGCATTTCTTCGTTTAGCTTTTCAAATGCCGAGTGCTCCATATATACTTCGCCGCGAATTTCAAGTTCACCGCTTGGAGCATTTGCCAAAAATTGCGGAATATCGTTTATGGTTTTTATATTTTCGATAACATCATCGCCTGCTTCGCCGTCTCCTCTCGTAAGCCCCCTAACAAGCTTTCCGTTTTTGTATAAAAGAGACATGCTAACGCCATCGATTTTTATTTCGCATACATATTCTATTTGCCCTTCGATAAGCCCGTGAAGCTGGCGTTCCCAGTCTATTACTTCTGCTTCGTTGTAGGTATTTATTATAGAGAGCATTGGAGTTTTGTGAGCAATGCGCACAAAATTGCCAGACCTTTCTTTTCCGATTGTTTGCGTTGGCGAATCGCTTAGTTTAAATTCTGGGTATTCTTTTTCCAAAGCTTCCAATTCTTTTAAAGCAGCATCGAATTCAAAATCGGAAAAAAGAGTTCGCTGCCCTTCGTAATAAAGACTATTTGCCTCATTCAGTTTTGAGGTTAGTTCTTTGATTTTGTTTTGTGCTACAGAATTTTCCACTCCTTCCTTATTTTGGGGCTGGTTTCTTGTAAATGGTTGTTGCTCCGTATCTTTCGGTAACAAAATCGCTGTTCAGGTTATACATATTTTCAGCAGAACCCAAAAGCAGGTAGCCATCTGGAGCTAGTATTTGAAAGAATTGCGAAAGGATTTTACGCTTTGCATCGTCTGAAAAATATATGAGAATATTGCGGCAGAATATAACATCGAAAGAACCTATTTGAGTGAAAGGATCTTGAATATTAAAAGCTTTAAATTCTACTATCTTGCGAAGTTTTTCACCGACTACATAGGAAGAACCGTCTTGCAAAAAATGCCTGTTGCGCATTTCGGGAGTTAAGCCGCGAGCAACTTCCAAAGAACTATATACTCCTTCCATGGCCCTTGCTAAAACTTTCGAAGAAATATCTGTGCCTAAAATTCCAAAATCTTCCATGGTAACCAGCCCCATGCCCTTTGCTGTTACAACATCGGCTATTACCATAGCCATGGAATAAGGCTCTTGCCCTGTGCTTGCTGCAACGCTCCACATTGCAACTTTTGGCCCCCTGCGTTGCCAGGGGCGTTCTTTGCGTTGCTTAACACGTTCGAGCATATCGGGCATGATTTTATCTCTAAATGCTACATAAGGATGATCATCTCTAAAAAACGAAGTTTCGTTTGTGGTCATTGCATTTAGCATTTTTTCACGCGTTAAAAAGTTGGTTACTCCGGAGTTTAGCTTTTTCGCCAAATCGGTAAATGTCTCGCAGCCAAGATCAGGCAAGACCGGAGTCAAACGCTGTTCAATGAGATAGTGTTTATCGTCGCCCAAGACTATACCGCATATATCGAATACATATTTGGTTATGACTTTGTAACATTCTGGGGTCATGTGTTTTGACATAAATTCTCCTATTTTTTGCCTATGTTTACACGTTCGAGAATAGCTTCTGGTATGCGCATTAGAGTTGCAACTTTATCTAAAAGACCGGTTACTGCTGCTGCTCTTGGCATGCCAAACACCACGGAAGATTCTTCGTCTTGCGCAATGAGATAAGCGTTTTTACTTCTTAAATGTTGCAGTGCCGGAGCACCATCGTTGCCCATTCCTGTTAGGACAACACCCACGAGGGAATCTGTAGGATAAGCTTTCGCAGCAGAACGGAATAAGACATCTACGCTTGGGCGGCAGCCGTTTTCTGGTGGGTCTGTGTTGTTCTCCAAAACATAGCTTGCGCCTTTAGTAGTTACAATCATGTGGCAACCGCCCGGCGCTATATAGACTGTGTTGTCTTGAACTACCATGCCTGGCAGTCCTTCCACGACTTTATGCTTGCATTTTGCGTCGAGGCTGTCTGCCAAAGATTTTGTGAAATTGGGTGGCATGTGTTGCACTATAAGTATGGGTAAGTTTGTCATTGAGCAGAGCTTTGGGAGCATATCTGCCAAAGATTTTGGGCCTCCGGTAGAGACTCCTACTACAATAGCCATAATGGGCTTTACGTGTATGGAAGGCCGAGCAAGCGTATAGGAGAAAGCAGCAGGCACAGCAGGCTTTTGAGCACCAGCTACTGTTGGTGCAGTACCAGCTCGCGGCGTAACAGATGAACGCGCAATACCTCTGTTTCTGCGTGAAACCCAAGCTGTTACGGTGTTGTTGAGCATTCGAGACAAGCTTTCTTGCGAATTCGGCATTTCTGGTGCAGGCTTGGCTATAAAGTCAAAGGCCCCGAGTTCAAGGGCTTTCATTGTTGTATCGGAGCCTGTTCGTGTTAGCGAGCTTATCATCAGCACTTCGGGAGTGGACTTGAGCTCGGCTTTGCTGGCAAGCAATTTTTTAAGCGTTTCCAAACCATCTAGGCCAGGCATTTCAACATCGAGCGTCATTAAGTCGGCTGCACGTATTTTTAAAAACTCAATAGCTGCAAGGCCACTATCCACTGCGCCAACAACCTGCACGCCAGGTATTGTGGATATTATTTTTTCCAAGATGCTACGAAAGACCTTGGAATCGTCCACTATGAGTATTTTTGCTGGTTCTGCCATATTTTTTCCCTATATTGAGGGTAATATAGAAAGATTTTCCCCAAAATAAAGCCTTAGCGGAGAGGCTCAAAGAACTGGAGAAACTCGCTGGTGCTTTGCGCCCGCAAAATTCCTGAACGAAATTCCGGCATATCTTCGCAAAGCCTTGAGCAAAGCTGTTTTAGCCTGCCTAGAGCTTGCATTGGGCTAAAGCCATCTTGTAGCATTAGCTCGTTATAACGCAGCACCACGCTGCAAACATCTACTTTAGCAGAGGGGTTAAAAATCCAGGGATTGCGCAAAGCGGCTCTTCCAATGGCAACTCCTTTAACGCCATAATTTTTAATTGCATCCATAGCTTTTTCCAGGCTGTTTATATCGCCATTGCCAATAATAGGAATTTTTGCTTTTGCGGCAACTTCACCTATTGCATTCCAGTTTGCCTGGCCTTTGTAACCTTGTGCTTTTGTTCTGCCATGAATGGTTAATCGCTCTACACCCTCGCCTTCTGCTATTTCCAAAACCTCATTTATGCAAAGCGAGGTTTCGTCCCAGCCCAAGCGGCATTTCATGAGCAGCGGAACCTTTATGGCAGACTTCATTGCCCGCAGAATTCTTTGCATATTGGGCAAATCTCTTAGCAAACCAGCGCCGCTGCCTTTGCTCGAAACCTTGCGAGCGGGGCAGCCGGCGTTAAGCTCAACAAAAGCCGCTCCAAGCCCTTGTGCCTGCGCTGCCGCACTTGCCAACTTCTCTGCATTATTTCCAAAAACCTGCATGCAAAAAGGCTCTTCTTCCTTATCGAAGCGAAGCGCTCTCAAATTTGCAGGCGTTAAAAAAATAGGACTCCCCGTAGAAAGGAACTCCGAAACAAACAACGGGGCATTGCCACCCGAAAGCTCCCTAATCAAACGGCGAAACGATAAATCCGTAACACCATCCATAGGGGAAAGAACTATAAGATTAGAGGACAGATTCCGCTCTCTGACTTCGAGTTTTGTACTCAATAATTTCTTCGGATTTAAACCAAAAATCTATTTCTCTTACTGCGCTTTCGAGGCAATCAGATGAATGCACTGCGTTTTCTACTGTTGAGGTTGCCCAATCATAACGAATGGTGCCTGGTTCTGCTTCTCTGGGGTTTGTTGCTCCGTTTATGGTACGCACTTTTGTAACAGCATTTTCGCCTGCAAGCACTAGTTGCACAGAAGGCCCGCTTGTCATAAATCTAACGAGATTTGGAAAGAATGGTTGGCCAATGTGTTCGGCATAAAAGCCTTCGACATCTGCTTGAGTCATTTGTTTGAAGCGAATAGCTACAACCGATAGCCGTGCGGATTCATAGCGGGCAATTATGCGCCCTACCAAGCCTGCCCGTACAGCATTTGGCTTTATCATAGCGAATGTTTTTTGCATAAAAAATTTCCTTATTTATTTTGCGCTAATGTAGAAAATTACTACTTGGAGTATATTTCTCTGGAATATTCAAATTCCAAACGCCGCTGCCCCATTTTGCTTTTTGGTCAATGTTTCTTATTTCCAGTTTTAATGAGTCATTGTCGAAGTGAATTAAAACAAAATTTTCCTTATATTCCAAATTCAGATGATTGCCTGAATTATCGCAATCAAGACCGTTCACTTTTTGCCCGAAAAATAAAAGCGCTAGTTTATGTATGTCAACGCTATCGTAAACAGGGAGAGAAACGCAATTGCCTTTGCCTTCCATATATCTTTCTTCTTGAGGAATAACTACTTTCCAACCATCTTGTTTCCAAAGAATGCTCGCTGCACTTAACCCAAAAGTACCGCTTAATTCCAGGCGGTATCTCTCATTTGGCACGGCAAAAAGCACCGCAGACAATCTTTCCCTAACATTATTCTGCGAAACAGAAAGCATCGCTTTCACTCTGGCGCTATCGGGCAGAGCAATTTTTTCGCTTTCAAAATAAGTTTGAGGCTGAGGTTTTTTCGCGCATGAGACTGCCAAAACCCCAATGGCTCCAATTACCCCGATTACCCCCATTTTCCAGACATTAGCCAGCCGAGATTTCATTTTATTTTTTCCCTGTATTTTTTCGCTCTTTCTTCCAGTTTTAAGGCTTCGCAAACGGCGGCCAGGTGTTCCCAGAGTTCTCTTGCGTCCATGCCAGAGGCTTCGAGTTTTTCGAGGATTTCCAGGGCTTCTGCATACTTGCCGATTTTGTAGAGCCCCCAGGCTTTTGAATCTAGGTAAGAGGGTTCTTCTGGCGAATATGAAAGGGCTTTGTCCACTAAAATTATGCCGCGTTCTATATCTAGGTCGCGGTCTATTAGCATATAGCCTAGATTATTCATTGCTATGTGATTTTCCGGTTCTCGCTCCAAAAGCTGCTCAAGCCAAATTACAGCAACGGTTATGCTATCCATTAGTTCGTAGTTATAGGCAATATTAAGCGCTATTTTTGAAGTAAGCTCTCTTGAGGGATGCATAAAAAATATGGTTAAAAGAACTTCGTTTGCCTCTCTGTATTTTTTTAAAGATGAAAGAATTTGAGCCTGCAAATATCCGTATTCTGCATAGCTAATGCCATTTGCTCTAAAAGCTTCGCCGAGCAATTCGGCAATTACGGAATCAGGAGTGTTTGTTATTTGATAAAGCCCAATCTGCCTTTCCAGCAAACGCGGCGGGTAGTCAAGTTCCGGCAGTAAAATATCGTAAATGCGTTTTTGTTCTTCATAGTTTTGCAAAAATTCTAAAAGCTGGGAATATTCGTATAAAACGGCTAAATTTCTCTGAACTCTATCTGTGACTTTTTTATAATAGACGGCTGCGCTGTCTAGCATTTTTTTTTCTCTATAGAGCCTCGCAAGAAACAAATGATTTTCGCTGGTAACGCTTGGCATTTGAACCGCCAATTTTAGCAACGGGAAAGCTTCTTCTGTTTTATTTTGCCGCAATAAAATTTTAATAACTTCGTCTAGCAAAAAATGGCTGGTAGGTTCATAAGCCAAGGCGCGTTTCAAAAACAACTCAGCAAAAATAGTTTTACCATCTTCCAGCATATCGAGCGCACGCAAATAATGTTCGTGTGCCGAGTTCACGCTTGGAGAATCAACTCTGAATATAGTATCTAATTTAGCCAGTTCCTCTGCAATATTAATTTTAGGCATTTCTGCTTTTACTGTATCTGCCTGAGCGCTCAAATCTGCTGCTTCCACAGGCTTCCTCGTTTTAGCGCATGAAATTGTCTGAACCCCAACGGCCAAGATTAGCAATGTTAATAGAATTTTTTTCAACTGTTTACTCCGCTATGGTTATGTTTATTGTGGTGCCAATATCTAGGTATTCGCCAGGCTTTGGGCTTAGTTCTAAAACGGTGTTGGGTAATTTATCTTCGGCTTGCAAGGTTATTATTTCGCCTACTTTGAAGCCGAGAGAATCTAGAACGTGGCTGGCTCTGCTCAGAGACGTTTCTCTTAAATTCGGCAGAAGCCTTTTGCCGCTGCTGTTGCCTGAAGATATAACAATGTTCACTCTTGAGCCTACCCTAACCTTTCTCTCGCTTTCGGGTTCGGTGCGAATAACCACTCCTCTTGGAATTTCCAAATGCGCGCCTTCTTTTTTTGCCCCCAGCACAAGCCCAAGCCTTTGAAGCGAAATTTCTGCTTGCCTTTGGCTTGCGCCGCGCAAATCTGGAATGAGGACTTCTTGCGCTCCTCTTGACAAGGTTAAGAAAATCGTTCGGTTTCTTTTCACTGTTTTGCCCGCAGTTGGCAGCTGTATAAGAACATTATTCGCTGGAATTACGCCGCTATATCTGCCTTCGTTAGCCCACTTAAAATTTAAGCCAGATTCTCTCAGAGTAATTTCTGCTACCTCTGCCGGAACGCCAACTACATTAGGTACGCTCAAAGTTTTTGCAAAACGCCCAGCGATAATTGGCATAGCAACCCAATTTAACGCCACAACAGCCAAAGACAAAGCCAAAACCCAAAAGACAATAGCAAATAGGATAGGACGGCGGCTTAAAAAATTTGGAACAAATTTCATTCTGTGGATAAGATAGAAAATTTCTACCTTACCCGCTATGAACATCCATGGCAAAAAAATTCTGCTTGGGATAACAGGCGGCATTGCAGCGTACAAAGCTTGCGAGCTGCTTCGCATTTTGCAAAAAAGAGGCGCAGAGGTTCGGGTTGTGATGACTCGAGAGGCTGCCAAGTTTGTTGGAGAAACAACTTTTGCGGCTCTTTCCAACTTTCCGGTTTATGTGGAAACGGCAACTGCCGACTCAAAACCTTTTCAGCATATAGATTACCCTCGCTGGGCAGATATTTACATTGTTGCTCCTTGCTCCGCAACGAGCCTGGCACGCTTTGCAATAGGAACGGGCGAGGAACCTGTTTCGCTTTGCTTTTTGGCAATGCAGGGTGAAAAATGGGTGGTGCCGGCAATGAACTCCGTTATGTATAAAGCGGCGGCGGTGCAGAGAAATTTAGAAACGCTTAAAAGCTGGGGCGTAAAAGTTATTGAGCCTGCTTGCGGATATTTAGCATGCGGCGAAGAAGGCATGGGCAAGTTTCCCGAACCATTAGATATAGCAGATGCCATTGAGTTTAGCGGCAGCAAAACTCAAACCTTGCTTATAAGCATTGGAAGAACGGAAGAAGAAATAGATCCTGTTCGCTACATATCAAATCGTTCCAGCGGGAAAACAGGAGCCGCCATAGCAAGGGAATTTTTGCGAAATGGCTGGCGTGTTATAGCCGTTTGCGGTAAAATGGAAGCCACGCTTCCAAAGCAATGCGAAATAGTGCCTGTTCAAAGCGCAGAAAGCATGAACAAAGCCGTGCTTAAAATGCAGCCGCAAGCAAACGTAATTGTACATTGCGCCGCTGTTGCAGATTACAGCCCAAAAACGGCATCATCGCAAAAAATAAAAAACAGCAAAACAGTAAAAAACTTAGAGCTAAAAGAAAATCCCAACATACTAAAAAACACAATAAAAAACAAAGCTAAAAACCAAAAAATCATAGCCTTTGCTCTGGAAACCGAAAATTCCCTAAAAAACGCTCAAAAAAAACTTAAAGAAAGCAATGCAGATATCTTAATAGTAAACACCCCAACAAGCGGCAAAGGCGGTTTCAACAAAGACACCGTAGAATTCGGTTTTCTAACCCCAAAAAAATTAAATACAACCCTAACCCACAACACCAAAGAAGCACTCGCCTCAACCTTGCTAGAACTAATCAAGTAAGCCGCTTCCGGCCCAAGCCTGCCTAAGAGGCTCTCTTATTAAAAGAAATAAAGGTGAACTAAGAGACGAACACCTAAGCTGCCCTTCAAGCCAAGTGCCGGATTGTAGTTGGCTCTCCAATCGTCTGGGCCAACTTCCCTGCTTTCGCGCCACATCCCAATATTCGGTGATACTAATTCAATTGATGCGTCTAATGCTGGAGTTGTAGGAGCAAACCATGATATACCGCCAGCAATGCCTACCCCTATATCGAGCCCGCTGTATCTATTCGGCCTATCTCCGCCGCTCCAAAAACCAAAGCCCAAATTTGGCCCCCAGTGCAATGGAAAACGACCTATGGAAGCATCTGCTTTAATAATGTTATGCAAAAAGTAATAGCCTAAACCTATTCCCATAGCGGTTTCGTCACCCAAACGAAAATCGCCTAAATAAACGTTCCAAACGGTATTGTTATCGTTTAAGCGTTTATAGTCAATGCCCCAACCGCTAAAATCACCAACCCAAAGACCTACAGCGTTTTGCTTATCTGCCGCAAAAGAAGCACCCCAAATTAAAGCGAGAAATAATACTACCTTTTTCATACTTTTGAATATAGAAAAATAATTCCGCCTTGAAGGGCTTGCAAAATAATCACAGCGTAAACTAAAAGCAAAGAAGCTAGCAATAGCTCAGAATTTATTGCATAAGCCGTTAGTGAAAGCATGCCCCACTCCCTAACTCCAATTCCATTGAAGGAAACGGGAATTGTAGTTAGCAAAATTGTAGCCGGCACTATAACAAAAACCAAACTCAAAGGAACAGAAATACCAACGGCTTTGAAAGCAGCGAATTGCACTAAAACTGATAAAGTCTGCATTAAAAGCGAACCTAGCATTGCCGCTAGCAATCGCAATGGATACTTTCTGTACTCTCTTAATTTTTCCATAAATTGCCCAAACTTCCCTTTTTTAAAAGGATTAAATATCAAACAAATGAAAAATACCGTTAAAGACAAAGAAGCGGCAACCATAAACCAGGAGGCTTGTTTAGGAATTTGCTCTGTGTATGGCAACGCAAGCCAGAATAACAGGCATAAAGCAGCCAACCCTAAAATTCTTGCAATAAAAACAGAAGCTACGCTACTAGCAATAACATTGTGCGCCCTGCCAAGAGCTATAGAACGATAAGCATCGCCGCCTAAGCCGCCAGGGGCTAACAGATTAAAGAAATAGCCAACTGCGGTGTATTTCAGCAAAACTTTAAATTCAGGTTTTTGCTCTTTGGGAACAATCAAAAGATAATGCCAGCGAAACGCTTGATTGACAATAATAAGCTCGCTTAGCAAAAATGCTACAAAAAACCAGCCGAGTTTAACGTTCCCTAAATTTGCGATTATATTGGATATTGGAAATTTCCAAATCACCAAAACTATTAGCAGAATACTTACAAATAATTTTATGGCAAGTTTTATTCTCATATTTTATTCAAAATATTAACTGTAAATCTAGTTAGGCTAAATGGAATAAGTGCGAATAACTTATGCGGCACGGGAACTTTTATTAATTTAGCTGCTCTTTCAAAAAGTCCATTATATTTTTTTCTAATGGCTTTATCAAAAATTCTGCCATTTTTTTTTGAATAAATAAACCATGAATGATAAAGGTCTAGCCAGCAACTCAATTTAGCAATAGTGACTTTTCCTCTAACAGAAGAATCTTCTCTCGGGCTTTGATTATAATTGTACAATGCTTTTTCCAGAAAGGCTATTTTTTTTGCTTTTTCAAGTGTTGGCAAAGCTATAAAGCCGTCTTCGCAAAAAGCTCTGTTTTCCGGAAATTCTATATCTATGCAAACTTCTCTTTTGCACAATCTGCTCCAAATAGTTAAGAACATATTGCCATTTAGATAATCCGCAAAATATTCATTTGCTGTTAAAAATTTAACCAGCCCGCTTGCTCCGCCGCGTTGTTCTTCTGTTCCTCCGTGAACTTTAGCAGAGCAGCCTACATAATCGCAATTTTGGTTTAAACATACATCTAGAAGATCGCTATACATGGTAGGCTCTATCCAATCATCGCTATCAACAAATGCAATGTATTCTCCAGTTGAAATTTTCAGGCCTGCATTTCTAGCACTTGCAACTCCGCCGTTTTTTTTATGAATAACTTTTATTCTGGAGTCTTTTTCAGCATATTCATCGCAAATTTTCGGGCAATTATCTGGCGAACCATCGTTTATCAAAATTATTTCCAAATTTTTATGACTCTGCGCTAAAATGCTATCAAGGCATTTTGGCAAATAAGCCTCCACATTATAAACTGGAACTATAACTGAAATTTTGCAGTCCGGCATATAACCACTGCTCCCGAAAGCAATATTAAACCCGCTAACCCAATCCACAGCGAAAGCCTAAGGCTTTCAGATTTGTATTGCAATTCCACAATGGATTTTCCTTGTGGAATATCGACCGCCATAAATGTGCTGAATGCTCTGGAGATTTCTGTATCTGCTCCATTTACTTTTGCTTTCCAATATTTATGGTAATTTTCAGAAATGAACAGCATTCCATTAGCAGAGCTTTCAATTTCAAAAGAGATTTCGTCCATTTTGGAACTGGTGGTTTTGACAGTGCCGATGTTTTGGGTATCAATATTTTGCGGGGGCAAGGCGTGCCTTGCCTCTACAGTGGAACCATTGCCAACCAGCAAAATATTTCTGTAATCAAATTCGTTGTCTCTTAATCTATTAATTATATCATTTTCGCTTTCCCATTTGTAATATATTTTTGCATACCCTAAATTATCTGGATTTTTCTGAACATTTGTGCCGCGTTCGCTATCGAAAATTATGTAACCTACATTCATTATATCAAGCATGGCTTGATTTTGCAGCTGTTCTTTGAAAACTCTGTGAGTTGCTATTTCGTTATCGTGAAAGCCTAGTGCATTTCTTAGCTTGTAAGATGCCAGGTTATTTCCGCTAATTGCGGGGTATCTAGTTGAAGAAAATATTCTTGGACGCTCCATTTCATTTGGACTATCTTTCTTGATTGCCTGTATAATTGAGTTTTTCGGGTTGTAATAAATTTCTCTATCAACATTTTGAATATACGGAAAATTCACCATTGCTAAATCAACTGCCGCTACTACCGCAAAGAGCAGAGCTGTTTTGGCAATATTATTCATGCTGGTATTCGAAATAGCAAAAAATGCCGCTCCCAAAACAATTGCCGATATTACAAAAGAACTTATTGAAAAAGAAGCGAGTTCAGCCGCCTTGGCAAAATCCACGGGCTTAAAATAAGCTCCGTTAACAGGCCCTAGGCAAAAACTTGCAAGAAGCAAAAAAGGGATTGCCCAGAGAATTATACGCAGAATTTCTTTTTTTGGGAGTGGGGAGTGGGGAGTGGGGAGTAGGGAATTTTGGATTTTTATAAAATATGCGCCGAATAAAGCTATGAATATAGCGACAGGCAGACCGCTCAGGCTTTCCCAGGCGAAGCGGAAAATTAAGATAGCTGTTAGTAAAATTCCATATAGAATTGCGCCTTGTTTTATGATTTTTTTATTTTCTTCAAAATTTTTCAGAACGGGGGCGGCCAAGAACAGGAATGCGAGCGGCAGCCAAAAAATAGCCATGCTGGGGGCGCGGAAATTTTTAACACCGGGTATAAAGTTGAACCATACGCTGAATAAAAACGAATGCAAGCCCACTGCATAAGAAAGAGCTATAACGCAACCGGAAAACCAGAACAAAGCGGCTCTTCTGTTGCCCGGCAACAAGCAGCCGCAAAGAGCGAGGAATGTCAAAAGAGCTCCTGCGCCATCTGCATTTAATTTAAATGGATTTTGCCCCCAATAGGAATTAGCGTCTGCTTTTCTGTGTACATCTGTTCCCAAAAATCCCGGCAAAATCATTGCGGCAAGCTCTTCGCCATGCAGGCTCCAACTGGCGGAATGCTCAATGGTTGTTTTTTCTGCGCTGCCTCTAACGGAATCTGTTGTTGTGTATATATAAGGCGGAATAATTTGGAAAGCGGAAATCATTAACGCAATAGCCAAAGCAAGGCTCGCCAAACCCAAACGGGTTATGCGAATTTTTGCTGAAATTTTTTGAGAGAAAAGTTCAAATAAAGCATAAAGGCCAGCCCCCCACAAAAAGAAATAAACCAATTGCAAGTGCGAAGAAAGCACCATCCAAACAATGGAAAGCGAAAGATAGATTCCATGCTTTAGCGAGCCTTCGCGAAGCAATCTCATTAAGGCATACATTGCAAAAGGAGCTGCGGCAAAAACTATCATTTTGCCATCGTGCCCGCCATATATGTAGGTGAAATACTGCGGACTGCACGCATATAAAAAAGCAAGCAATGCTGCCCACTGCCACTTATTCGTTAAGTAGCGAGCGAGGATGTAGGCGGCTATAAACGCACACCAAATAGTTAAAATGAACTTAAATCCAGTGGCTCTATCTGGATCCAAGACAAAGTAAATTAGAGTGAGAGGGTGATAAACATCTGAGAATGTGGCATCCATTGTTGGAATGCCGCCGAGCCGCGAGTTGTCCCATTCTGTTAAAATCAAATGTTGCGCTCTAATATAGCGGGAACCTATGCCATTCAGCTGATCGCTGTTAAGCATAAGTTTTGAGTTGTCAAAAACAAATTCGTTAAATACAACCAAAAGCAGCACAAGAAACGCAAGTGCCGCAATAGCAAAAATATTTTTTTCTTTCAAAGGAGATCAATCCTCTGCTGTCAGCTGCCTATGCTTTTGCACAATAAAAAACGCCGCCACTCCAGAAACGATCACCGCTGCCGCTAAAATGATGAAAGTAACAATTTTGTTCATAAAAAACTCCTATTTCTATTTAGATAGAATGTAGAAAAATATTAGTTGCTCTCCAGCATTAAGGTATAGTTTGTTGCATCGCACACTTCGCTTGGACCAAAGTATTGGATTGGACCTGGGTAGAGATATTCTTCGCCGGCTGCCCATTTGTTTCTGTGTTCGACAAAATATTTGAAGGGCTTGCCGTTTAAGTCCACAAGGGCTTTTTGAATAACGGGTTTGTCTGCGCCGTGCCGGCGTTCGATGTTCATCATCATAGTGGTGGGAACACCGCCGGCAATCCAGTTTTCAACGCCTGATGTTAGCTTGCGAATGGAGCTCATATAGCCGGTTTTTCCGTGCAGCACCAAAACCGAAGCTGCATAGCCAAGGCTGTAGCAGTAATCAGCATCGAAATTGGAGGGAGCTGCGCAGCGGCCTTCGTAACCGAAGAAATGGTTGAGTGCGGCAAACTTGCCTTTAAAGGCTCTGTTTTTGAGTTCTTTGGAAACCATTTCAATAAGAAGCTTTTCGGTTTCAATAAGAGACACTTGAACATTGCCGTGCGGGTCGCGATCTAGCATCAGCTGGAGCTGTATGCCTTCTGGCAGGCTTCTTAGAAGTTTTGCAGAAGCCTCTGAAATATGCTTGCAAGCTGCTTCTGTCATGTCTGCAATTTTGCCTGCGTTTTTAATTTCTGCTTCGTTATGGGCAAGAGCTTCGTTTAGCTCGGATATTAAGGTTCCAAATTCTGGAATAAATTCAACTAAACCTTCTGGTATAAGAGCTACGCCAAAATTCTTTTTATTTGCAGAGCGTGCAGCAATAACATCAGCTATGGAATTTACGACTTGCTCCAAAGTGAGTTTTTGCTCTTTAATTTCTTCTGAAATCAAGCAAATATTCGGTTGAGTTTGCAGAGCGGCCTCTAAGCCTATGTGGCTTGCAGAGCGGCCCATTAGCTTTATAAAATGCCAGTATTTTTGGGCAGAGTTGGCATCGCGGGCAATATTGCCTATAAGCTCTGAATAGGTTTTAACAGCGGTGTCAAAGCCAAAAGAGGTTTCGACATATTCGTTTTTTAAATCGCCGTCTATGGTTTTTGGGCAGCCTATAACTGCGCAAGAAACTTTTTTTGCCATAAAATATTCGGCTAAAACCGCAGCGTTTGTGTTGGAATCATCGCCGCCTATAATTACAATGGCGTTTAAGTCGAGTTTTTTCGCAACTTCTATGCATCTATCGAATTGCTCGGTGCTTTCAAGCTTTGTGCGACCGCTTTGGATTATATCAAAACCGCCTGTGTTGCGATATTTACTCATTAATTCACGGTCTATTTCAATGTATTTTCCGTTTTCCAAACCGCTTGGGCCGCCCAAAAAGCCATAGAGCTTTGAGCCACCTATAACGGCTTTAATTCCATCAAAAATTCCTGCAATAACATTGTGCCCGCCCGGAGCCTGGCCGCCGGAGAGAACAACGCCAACATTAAGCGGCCCGCCAGACAATTGCCTTTCTTCTACGGCTTCAAAAGCCAAAATAGGCGCACCGTAGGTGTTTGGGAATAGAGCTTTTATTTTATCTTGGTCGCGAACAGACTCAGTTGCTTTACCAGAATTGACTAGGACTTTCAGAGGCCCTTTGCGAAGTGATGGGGGCAGTTTTGGTTTGTAGTCGGCGCGTGCTTTGCCTAGAACAGAAAGATTTTCAGACATTGTTTTCTCCAGTTGTTTTGGGGGTTAATGTAGAAATTTGTTTTTTACTCTCCCAGCCACTTCTGCAATAGGCACCATCTCCATTTCTTTTTGTGAACGGAGCTTCCATTCAACTTTGCCATCTACCAAGCCTTTTTTGCCTATAGCTATGCGAATGGGGACCCCCCATAAATCGCCGTCTTTGAATTTTACGCCTGGGCGTTCATCGCGGTCGTCAACCAAAACTTCAATGCCTTGCTCGCTTAGCTCTTTTTCCAATTGCTCGGATACTTGCAAAACGGCTTCGTCTTTTGTGATTTGCACAATAAGAACATGGAAAGGCGCAATGGAGAGCGGCCATATTGGGCCAAAATCATCGTGGCTGGTTTCCACAACGCTTGCCATTAAGCGACCAACGCCTATTCCGTAGCAACCCATTACTGCAGGCTTCACCTCGCCGTTTGCATCTGTGAAAACGCAACCCATATTTTCGCTGAATTTTGTGCCAAGCTTAAATATATTGCCAAGCTCAATGCCGCGCGTTTCGGTTAGCGGTTTTTCGCATTTGGTGCAAAGACAGTTTTCGGCTGCTTCGGCAATGTCTGCGGTTTCAAAATCTGCAAAGTCTCGCTTGGGAACGCAGTGCTTAAAGTGATAGCCTTCTTCGTTTGCGCCAACAATTAAATCTGTGCTTTCGGCTGCGCCGGTGTCTATTACTATTTTGCAATTCTTTGCGTTTATAGGGCTTGCGTAGCCAGGTATCATTCCGCTTGCCTTAATCAATTCTTCGGCTGCAGGGATTAAAGCTTTGCATTTCAAATGATTGCGCAATTTGGTTTCGCTGATATCTAAGTTGCCTTGAACCAAAGCTACAATTAACTTGCCGTTTACATCGTAAAATACGCATTTGCCAGAGTTTTCTGTGTTTGCGTTTAGGAATGCGCATACGTCTTCGATTGTTTTTTTGTTTGGAGTGGCGGTTTTTTCCAGGCAGGCCTGCGTGCTTGCCCCAGCCGATTGCCGCTTAAATTCCGCAATTTCCCGGTTTGCTTGGTAGCCACAGTGCTCGCATATTATTAGGTAGTCTTCGCCATTTGGTGTTGCAAGCATAAATTCGTGGGCTATTTTGCCGCCCATTATTCCAGTGTCGGATTGTACTATTATGGGCTCTATCCCTACTCGGCGAAAAATTTTTTGGTAAGCTTTGTATTCAAGCTCGTAGTGTTCGTCTAAGTCTTCTGAGGTGGCATGAAAGCTGTAGGCATCTTTCATTTCAAATTCCCGGGCTCTTATTAAGCCGCCTCGCGCTCTGGCTTCGTCCCTGTATTTCGTTTTGAATTGATAGAGCATAAAGGGCAGCTGCTTGTAGCTGGAGAGCATATAGCGAGCCATGTCGGTTATGGCTTCTTCGTGGGTCATGGCGAGTACCATGCTGTGAGCATTGCGGTCTTTGAACCTCAAGAGTTCATCGCCTATTGCCTGGTAGCGACCAGCCTCGCTCCAAAGCTCGGCGGTTTGCACAACGGGCAGGTCTGTTTCTAAGCCGCCAACGGCGTTCATTTCTTCCCTTATTATATTTTGAATTTTGCGAATAACCCTTAACCCCAAGGGCAAAATGCTGTAAATACCCGTGGATAGCGGCTTTATATAGCCGCCACGCATTAAAAATATATGGCTGGGCAGTTGCGCATCGCTTGGGGTTTCGCGAAGCGTTGTGTAAAAGAAACTTGAGAGCTTCATTTCTCTTCGTTAACCACAGACAGCTTGTTCTGCTTGAACTTATTCATGGCGATGGTTGTGGGCTTTTCTTCCAGGTTGATAAAGCCCTGGTGCGCCTGGTTATTTATAAACCTGGATTCCTTAGCCATCATAACCACGGCCTTAAACGATGAACCGCCACATTTCTTGCTGGCGTAAATGTCATCTAAGTAAACTTTTTGGTCTAGCATTTCATACCTCTTTTGGTGTGGGAGGGTAATATAGAAAATTTTTTGGTTTTTGCACCAATTTTTGACACTTTTTTGACAAAAAAATGATTATTTTTGCAGTTTATCCTAAAAAAAGTGCAAAAATGAATTTTAATAGTGACAAAATGCAGAAAAAAAGTTAAATTTGTGGTATGACCTTAAAGATTGTTAAAGAAGCAAAACCAAAAATTAAGAGAAATGTGTATTTTCAGTATTTAAATGAAATATCGAGAATACCACTACTGACCAGAGATGAAGAGACTTATTTGCTCCAAAAGGTATCTAATGGAGATAAAGCCGCCCTCAATCACCTGGTTAAGGCTAATTTGCGTTTTGTTATTCGTGTTGCGAACCTGTACAAAGGGCAGGGTTTGGATTTAAACGATTTAATAAACGAAGGCAATCTAGGCCTTATGGAGGCCGCAGTTCGCTGGGATCCTTCCAAAAACCTAAAGTTTATAAGTTATGCCGTGTGGTGGGTTAGGCAGAACATAATAAAGGCAATTAACGAAAAGGCCCGCCTTGTTAGAATTTCTGCGGAAAAAGAGCTGATTTTGCGTCGTTTTAACAGAAAAGGCGGTAAATTAAAGCAGGTTGTCGGCGGAACCCAAGTCGTTGACCCTCAGTCCCTCGCAGGCTACAGCAAATATAACGAAGAAGAAATAGAAAAAATCCTCCAAATGGGCGCAAAATCCTCCAGCTTAGATGCCCCCGTTGGCGAAGACGGCGACACCAGCCTAATAAGCATAACCCCCGATGTAGCAGACGATGCCGCAAGCATTTTCTTGCAAAAGAGCAGAAAAACCCTTATAAAAAAGCTGCTTTCAGAATACCTAACCCCAACCGAGCTAAAAGTTATAAACCTTTCCTACGGCTTTAGTTTTGGCGCAAAAAACAATCTACAAGACATTGCGCAAAGCACAGGCCTAACAAAGGAAAAAGTCCGCCAATACAGAGAATCTGCCATGGCAAAGCTGCGCACAGCGAAGGATTTAAAGGAAATTTTGAATTCGTAGCGGGTTAATGAAATATTTATCTATAAAACTGATAAAGCTGTATCAAAAGGTGCATCCGGCGTTTTTTGGGGGGTGCTGCAGGTTTTACCCTTCTTGTTCCAGTTATGCGATAGAGGCTTTGGAGCTACATGGCTTTTTTAAGGGCATGGCTCTTACAGTGTGGAGAATTTTACGCTGCCAGCCTTTTTGCAAAGGCGGATTTGACCCGCCGCCCGCTCCGCGTGCTCCCTGAATGCTTTCCCTTAGTTTTCCCGTTTTCGTCACTGGGACAGCCAATCCTAGCTTTTCTTCATATTGCGCAATGCGAGGCTTTGAAATTGCGATAATTCCCCTCTGGGGAGCAATGGCACTAACATAGTTTATTTATT
>JAITFT010000048.1 GCA_031281155.1 Candidatus Fibrimonadaceae bacterium | reverse complement strand
CTCATACTTGTATGTTGAACAGTCTCAATCTAAGCCTGCTCCCTACACACTCTTCCAATCCACAACATTCTTCTTCTTGCTACAGAACTTAACGCCAACCTTAATAATCTTCCTCGTTTTGTGCTTATTTAAACCCTTATAAGCCATTGCGTAACCCTTTTCCTCAATTTGCTTCAATGCGCTCGCAACGCTCTTGTCTTTTTTAAACTCCATTATATAAACATAATCGCCAAACTCAACAACAGCATCCACGCTACCCAAAGCACTGTGCACCTCAACATTGCAACGAACTCCAAGCATATTCAAAATATTGGCAACTGCAAACTCAAAATAATATTCCTTTATCTTGGATATCAAACTATAATCAACACGCTGCAAATAAACTTTCAATGCTTCCATGAAACTCTTGACATTGCCTGTTTTCAAAGCATCCGTCAATTCTACCCCATAATTGTCGCTATCTGTATTAGTTGAATTTCCAAAATAACTGGCAAGGAATTTTGCGAAAGAACTTTTTATCTCACCATTGGGATAATCAAGCGTATATAAAACATTCTCTTTATCGTAGCTGGATATAGTCAAGTAGCCAGCTTGATAAAGCAACGGAATCAAAGCAAGCGTATCTTTGTCATATTTAGCAAAAGACTCTGCGCTTATTCTTTGTTTTTTTAAATTAAGCAGCCCATCCGGCTGCTTTTTCACGTAATCAACCAGAAAACTTGGAGTTCCTGTTTCAGACCAAAATGGCTTGAATGCAAAGGGGCTTATGAAATGTTTTATTATGCTCGTAGGGTTATATACGGAAACACTGTCTCTGGAAAAATGATAGCCATTGTAATAATTTTTCAACTTTGATAGATACTCTTCTTTTGTTTTCAATTCCAAATACTTAAAGCCTTCCTTAATTTCCACATCAAAATTCTTTTCCAGTTCTTCCTGTGTTATTCCGCACAGAGCACAAAAATCTGGATGCATGGAAATATCTTCGGGCTGGTTCATACCGCTGAACAGGCTTACCTGCGAAAATTTTGTGACACCGGTTATAAACACAAACTTTAAATACTGGTCGCAACTTTTGAGCACCTTGTAAAACCCTTGCAATTCTTTGCGGATAGCCTCATGGTTTTTAGGAAAGTATAAAGTATCCAGTAAGGGACAATCATATTCATCTATAACAACAACAACTTCGCCTTTTTTTGAATGAAGCTCTATTATCAAATCAAAAAAATTATCGCTAATGTCTCCTTTTCCTAACTTAACGCCGTATTTTTTCGCGCATATATTCAATTGTTTGCTTATCAATGTTTTAAGATTATTTAGACCATTCTCATTCGTAAAGTTTTTAGCACTAGTATCCAAACGAATAACAGGATACTCTTTCCATTTCCAGTTGGTTTTTTCAATCGCTAGTCCTTTGAATAGCTTCTTTTCATTAGTGAAAAGTGATTCCAATGTTGAGCATGTAAGGCTTTTGCCGAATCTGCGTGGGCGGCTCAAGAAAGCAACCTTGTAATTACTCACCATATTGTAAATATGCAGAGTTTTATCAACATAAACATCGTAGTTAAGCCGAACTTGGCTAAAAGTTTGAACACCGGAGGGCAGCTTGCGAGTTGATCGAGCAGACAGCCCCAATAGTCTTTTTCCGTCGAGTAGACGATTTTCAACTTTCTCCTTTTTATGTTGCACAGGCTTTCCCATGCTGTATAAGATAGAAAATACTAGGTTTCCAATTCCAAATATTAACCGTCAAATGTGGCTTATTTCCAAAACACATATTTTACAGACCAAAACGCCATCACTTGCTTTTTTGGCAATTTAAAATTTTTCTAGATTGCTATAGATATGCTGAGAAAAATATCCTTTATTCTGCTCCTTTTTGCTTTTGCCGTTTATGGGCAGCAAAAACGGGTGGCTATAATAAATACCGTAGATGATGGAGAGCCTCCCATTGAACATTTGGAGTTAAGTCATTTAACCGATAGAATGCGTGAAATTGCCGTGAAAACATTGTCTCCAAAAGATTATACCGTTATGACTACGCAGAGCATGGTGGCTTTTTTTGGTTCGCACGAAAGCCTGGTGGAAAAATGCAAAGAGGCAGATGGCTGCCTGGCTAGGCTCGGCAGAGAAATAAGCGCCGATTATATAGGGCAAGGGCGGATTGGGCGTTTTGGCGGAGATTTAACCATCAAGGTTGAGCTATATGGCACTGAGAGCGGCAATTTGGTAGGTTCTTTCACAGGCACTTCTAAAGGTGTATTTGGCTTGCTTACGGTTTTAGAGGAAAATACGCCGGATATTTTCAAGAATATGGAAAAGCCAATTGTTCCTGTTCCTGTTCCTGTTCCCGTTCCCGTTATTCAAGTTGACCTCGTTGCTCAAGTAGATTCTGTTCCCGTTGCTAGCGATACTAGCAGCTTAAGAGCATGGGATTTTAATTTTACGGAATTTACAGAAGAAAAGAAGCAAGGAAAGAAACAAAGTAGCAAATCAATGTGGGCTTTAAATTTGCTCGGAGGCACCTTTCTTTATTATGGTTTAAAAAACAACAGCGAAATGAATCGCAGATACGATGAATACAGAGATTTGCAAGGATCGGGTCGGTATCGGTATGATGAGCTTTGGGAAGAGGTTGAGAGAGCTAGAATAAGAAGAAACACTTGCTATGTTTTGGGCATAGCCGCTTTAACTTTTGGGTTAGGGTGGAATATATGGTTTTGAGATTTTACTTTTGGCTTATTTTCGCTCTAGCATTATTTTCAGCTTGCTCAAACGTTGAACGAGATAACCCTGCCGATCCAGGCAGCGAGCATTACGCTTGGCGGTCGAGCTCTAGTTTAGCTTGGCATTCAAGCTCAAGTTTAAATGTAGAAAAGAAAGAATTTACCGATGTTCGTGACGGAAAAATATATAAGTATGTACAAATAGACAATCAAATTTGGATGGCAGAAAATTTAAATTATAGCGGGCCATCTAATGATATAGGTAAATGTTATAATGAAATTCCTGCTAACTGTGATTATTACGGCAGACTATACGACTGGAGAACAGCAATGAATTTGGAGATAAGATATGCTAATGAGTTATGGAGAAAAGATGATAAGAATCATCCTGGTATTTGCCCAAATGGCTGGCGTATTCCTAACGATGCGGAATGGACAACCTTAGTAAGTTACGCTGGCGGCAATGTAGCAGGAACAAAGCTAAAGGCAAGAAGCGGTTGGGATAGCAACAATGGCACAGATGACTATGGTTTTTCAGCCTTGCCTGGCGGAATGCATCCTATGCACCACACTATCGTTGCCAACAGATTTGGTCTTTGGTGGACTTCAACAGAAATCAACCCTTCTTTTGCCTACCGCAACTCCATGGGTTATAACTATTCTAATGTAAGCAGAGGTAGTGATTATGGTAAAAACGTATTGCTCTCCATTCGCTGCATAAAAAGCGATGTGCTTTGCAATAATATAGAGTACGATACCCATTTAAAATTTTGCTTTGATAATGAAATTTACGATAAATGCAATAGTGAAGTATATAATCCAACAACGGCTAAATGCAAAAATAATATTCTGTTAATCTCTAAATGCGGAGATGATTTTTTCGACTCCGAAACGCATTTCTGCAATAGCAATGTTATTTACGAAAAATGCAATGGCGAAACATATAATCCGGCAACGGCTAAATGCGAAAATGATATTCTGCTAACCTCTAAATGCGGAGATGATTTTTTCGACTCCGAAACGCATTTCTGCAATAGCAATGTTATTTACGGAAAATGCAATGGCGAAACATATAATCCAGCAACGAATAAATGCGATGGTAGCATTTTGCTTACCAAGTGCGGAGATGATTTTTTCGATCCTGAAACGCATTTCTGCAATAGCAATACTACTTACGAAAAATGCAATGGGCAAACATTTAATCCAGCAACAGCCAAATGTGAAGAAGGTATTCTGCTGACTTCTCAATGCGGAGGCGTATTCTTTAACAACGTAACGCATTTCTGCAGTAGCAATACTATTTATGAAAGATGCAATGGGCAAACGTTTAATCCAACAGGGCAAATATGCGAAGATGGCGTTGTAAAAACGCCATGCGGGCTTACTCTTTATTTCGATGAAAAAACAGAATTCTGTCATAACCAGCAAGTTTATCCAAGATGCAATAATCAAACATATGACCCAGCGAGCCAAAAATGCGAAAACAATGTTTTGCTTAGCAAGTGCGGAAGTGATTATTACAATCCTATAACGCAATTTTGTATTGAAGACAGTAGCGTTTATGATAAATGCAACAATAAAGAATATGACCCTGCAAAATTGAAATGCGAAAACAATACTTTCTTAAAAAAATGCGGAACTATTTGGTATGATACATTTTCAAAATATTGCGTAAACGATAACTTGATAGATAAAGGAGAATTTACCGATGTTCGCGATGGAAAAAAATATAAATACGTAGAAATAGGCACCCAAACCTGGATGGCAGAAAATTTAAATTACAATGCTAATGGTAGCAGATGTTATGGCAATAACCTTGCCAATTGTGAAAAATACGGAAGACTTTACGATTGGGCAATGGCACTGGACATTCCGTCTTGGTGGAACACTAACTTGCTTGGAGCGGCAATAGCAGAGAGGGTTACGGAAATTTGCCCCGCTGGCTGGCGTTTACCTAACCTAGAGGAATGGACAGAGCTAGTTAGTTACGCTGGAGGCAATAATACTGCAGTAGAAAAATTAAAAACAGTTGATCACTGGGCAAGCGCTCTCGATGGCACAGATGAATTCGGCTTCTCTGTTTTACCGAGCGGCTCTTTTGTCAATAATTATTTTACTAACGTTGAGCGCGTTGCTTATTTTTGGACTACTACAGAATTTAATACCAATATTGCCTACTCTAGATGCATAGCTATAGGCACGAATCCATCAGTTGATTGTTTATATCCTAAAATATCTTTTCTTTCCATTCGCTGCCTTAAAAACGATTAATATATGGTTTTAAAATTTTGTTTTAGATTCGTTTTCGCTCTTGCGTTATTTTCAGCATGCTCAAACGTTGAACGAGATAATCCTGCCGATCCAGGCAGCGAGCATTTCGCTGGGTGGCCGAGTTCCAGTTCGTTCAGGCAAAGCAGTTCTTCGGTTATGGTAAGCAGTAGTTCAATTGTAAGAAAAGAAGAATTTACCGATGTTCGTGACGGAAAAAAATACAAGTATGTGCAAATAGGCACTCAAATTTGGATGGCAGAAAACTTAAATTATAGCGGACCATCTGATGATATAGGCGAATGTTACGATGGAATTTCCGCTAACTGTGATTATTACGGCAGACTATACGACTGGGCAACGGCAATGAGTTTAGAGCCAAGACACAATAATATGTTATGGAACGAAGATGATGCAAAGCAACCTGGCATTTGCCCAAAAGATTGGCGTATTCCTAACGATGCGGAATGGGCAACCTTAGTAAGTTACGCTGGCAGCGGGGCAGGAACAAAGCTAAAGGCAAGAGGCGGTTGGGTTAGCGGCAATGGCACAGATGATTATGGTTTTTCAGCCTTGCCTGGTGGAAGGTATCCTAGACACAGTACTATTGTTGCTGGTAGCTTTGGTCTTTGGTGGACTTCAACAGAAATCAACCCTTCTTTTGCCTACCGCAACTCCATGGGTTATAACTATTCTAATATAAGCAGAGGCAGTGATTACAATAAAAACGTATTTCTCTCCATTCGTTGCATAAGAGATAATGTAATTTGTAATGGCATAAAATATGATACCGATTTAAACTTTTGTTTTGATAATAAAGCTTACGAAAAATGCAACGGAAAAGCATATAATCCCACAGCAGCTAAATGCGAAGGCAATGTTTTATTTATCAAATGCGGAGATGTTTTTTTAAATCCAGAAACGCATTTTTGCGATAGCAATATTATTTACGAAAAATGCAATGGCGAAACATATAACCCGGCAACAGCTAAATGCGAAAATAACATTCTACTTACTTCTAAATGCGGAGATGTTTTTTTCGACTCCGAAACGCATTTTTGCAATAGCAATAC
>JAITFT010000168.1 GCA_031281155.1 Candidatus Fibrimonadaceae bacterium | reverse complement strand
TAAATTGTATGTTGCTATTTCGAGAGCACACAGAAATGTATACTTTATATCTGATAAGCATATAGAAAAATATAATAAAAAAATAAAAATGTAATTTTATACACTACTGGCAAGATATTTAATTTATAAAGCATTGATTTTCTATTCACCCTCATCAAGCTCTTCATCAGCTAGTTCTTTTAATTCACGGAGTTTTTCTGCAAGTAAATTTTTATCAGGTAAATGAAGTTGATAATCTGCTACTAATGCGGGAGAAAGGCTACGGCTTAGGGCGTATTCTACTACCATGTCATCTTTTCCTGCACAGAGGATTAATCCTACGCTTGGGTTTTCGTTTGGTTTGCGGACATCACGGTCTAAGGCTTCAAGGTAGAATTCCAATTGCCCTAAATGCTCAGGCTGGAAATCGGTTACTTTAAGTTCTATAGCGACAAGGCATGATAAAGAACGGCTGAAAAATAATAAATCGATAAAGAAGTTTTTTTTTTTTTTTTTAATGCGGTACTCGTCGCCGACAAAGGTAAAATCTTTGCCGAATTCAAGAATGAAGTTGCGGATATTTGCCACAATGGATTTTCGCAGTTCTTTCTCTTTGTGGGTTTCGGGTATGTCCAAAAATTCCAACACATAGCTGTCACGGAGCGCAGACAAACCAGCATTTTTTGCTATGAATAGCTTGTTTTTATCATCGGAAATCATTGTGCGTTCAAATAGCATACTGTCAATCTGGCGTTCAAGTTCACGTTTGGAATAATTATTTTTGCTGCATAATAAAAGATAGAATTCTCTTGCTTCATCAGTCTTTGTTCGACCCATAATAATCAGGTTATGCGTCCAGCTAATTTCTCGCACCAGTGGTGCGAGTTTTTCATTATCATTATAGGTTTCATAGAACTGACGCATACGCCATATATTGGAGGCTGAAAATCCTTTGATATCGGGGCGTTCGGTCTGTATAAAATCGGCAAATTCGGCAACTATTGATTTTCCCCAGCCGCCGTTTTTTGCTTTTTCGCTGATATATTCCCCGATTTTCCAGTACATTGAAATTAGCTCATGATTTACTGCTCTAAAGGCTTTTTCACGGGATTGCTCGATGATGGCTATAATTTCGGAAAATTCGGTTTGATTCTTAGATTCAATATCTTTAAGAGTTTTGCTCATACACTTTCCTTATGCTCCAAATCCTGCTGTCTTTGTCTTCTAATCCTGTCGAATTCGCCATATTTAAGATTGGATTGCTTAGAGTATAATAATACATAAAAATGAGAAAAACCACTGGTGGGAATGGGTGTTTACCCTTTAACCCCCATAGATTTAAGGGCCGTTTCAAAATTTGTGTTGAGGTCTTTATGGATTTTTTGTAAGTTCTTGGCTAGGTCTTTTACTACAGTTTGGGTTATTTCGTTATCGGAGGCTGTCAGGGGAAGGAAAAGGCGGTAGATTTCTACATCCAGGGCGGAGGCAAGGTTTACCAGCGTTTTATCACTAATCCAAGTGCGGCAACCTTCAATGTCGTTTACCATGTTTGCCGATATTCCGGATTTTTCAGCTAATTTTTCTTGTGTTAAGCCTTTATGTTCCCTGTGTTTCTTGATGTTTGCGGAGACTGTCTCTCGTAAGGCTTCTGTATTTTCATTCATGGTTTATGTTATGGTATTTGTCTATTGGGTTTTATTACACCCGAACATATCGGTAACACTTGACAACATCGGGTTTTATTTCTATTATTGAGTTTATAAAGGCAAGTTAAAGAGTGGATAATTAAAAATAATGATTTATATCAAAAAAAGAGAGCAAGGCGCAATTTGCGAAAGTCAGGGGCCCCTTCAAGACACCTTTCTTTGCTCCTTGTTCCTTGCTCTCTAATGGAATAAATTATTGTGGATAAATGTAAACTACTGGTAAATAAAAAGTAAATATTAGTAAATAGAGCCTATCCTATAAATCTGTAGCCTGCTCCCCAAACGGTTTGTATTCGTTCAGGTTTTGATGGATTTTTCTCTATTTTTTCACGAATCCGGTTGATATACACTTTTACGGCTTCCAATTCACCATAATTGCCTTCGCCCCAAATTTTGTCATATATCTGTTCTTTGCTCAATACATTTCCTTTGTTAATTGCAAGATAATATAGTAGTTCAAATTCCTTGGTGGTTAGGGTGACTTCTATATCGTCAAGATATACCCGGTATGCGTTACGATCTATTGTCATATTACCGGAGTATAGCTCTTCCGATGTTTTAGATGGACTTGTATTCATAGTAAGTCTTGCATACCGGGCAAGATGGGATTTTACCCTGGCAACCAGTTCGGTATGTGAAAAGGGTTTGGTGATGTAATCGTCAGCACCTACGCTAAGACCATGTACTTTATCAATATCTTCAATTCGGGCAGTTACAATTAAAATAGGTATATCAACCTTCTCACGGATTTCATTGCAAATTGTCATGCCGCTTTTTCCAGGGAGATTAAGGTCGAGCAATATTAGCGAAAAAATTTCATTTAATGCTCGTTCTGCACCTTTAACCCCATCAGACTCGATGACAACTTCAAATCCACTTGCTTCCAAAAAATATTGTTCCAGTTTTGCAATTTCTGGATCATCTTCAACAATCAAAATTCTTTGCTTTTGTGTTGTCATTGTGCTGCTCCTGTTTCGGGCGAATGCAAAGCAATCGCAGGCAAGCGAATAATTATAGCAAGACCACTTGGCTTACAATTTTCTGCATAAATTGTTCCACCTAAGCGCTCAATAATTTTTGCGCTAATGGCAAGACC
>JAITFT010000159.1 GCA_031281155.1 Candidatus Fibrimonadaceae bacterium | reverse complement strand
TGGGTGTTTGTTAATTTTTGCGTGTAGGGGCAAGGCGAGCCTTGCCCAGCAACGATAATTTGCCAATTTTGCGCAACAAATATATATGGCCGCAAGGTGATTTCCGTAAGCGAGAGCGTGGTACAGACAACATTAACTTTCGATCACGATATGGGCGAAGTACACCCCCAGAAAACTACCCAGAAAACTACCCAGAAAATTCTTGCTCTTATAAGGGGAAATCCTGAAATAAGCATGCAGGGAATTGCAGATTTAATTGGGCTTTCGGAAGATGGGGTCAAATACCAAATTCGGCAATTGAAAAATAAAGGCCTGATACGCCGCACTGGACCAGACAAAGGCGGTCATTGGCAAATTATCTAAGCAATACGGTGCAGTAAACGCAACGAGTTATCCAGCAAATCTTTTGATACGCCAAAAATGCTGTGCAAAAGCTCCGGTCTTTGCGCTGGGGCAATTTCTTGCCTGCTTGCGCCGCTTGGGGTTCTAAGCAAAAGCTTTCCGTTTTGGTAATAATATTGAGAGCTTGTTTTTTTGTCTAACTTATTTAAAACCAAGTATTTCATGGACTCGCCTTCATAGCTCTCTTCCCAAGCTAGGTTAAATTCTTGCATTGAAACTCCCGGCAAAGGAAAATAAAAACGAAATTTTGCGGGTTCATTTGCAACGCCAGTCCATAGGGAAAGATTTTCGCCGTCTCGCTCCAAGCGCACCCAGTTGGGTTGCAAAGGGAAGGTGCTTTTGTTTAGTTGCGGAATATTTGGCGGCACTGGCAGTGGGTCAAAAATTAAATATCCCGGATCTAGAAAAAGTTCAATTCCCTTATCAATTATTGTTAAGGCACAGTGAGCGTTTTTGACAAACTTTTTATGCCCAAGCAAAAGTTTTGGGGCATATCCGAGCTTAACAAGCTCATTATATAAACGCATGGTTAAGCCAAAGCAAGTATTCCCTCCATCTTCATCTGCTCGCAAAATTTTGGTCAAGTTTTCGTAAATCCAAAGCGAGGAGGAGTTGCAAAGCGAAAGCAGAGGAGCGGAAAGCATTGTATTGCCGCCTAATATAGAAAATACTCAACATTGCTGGCCCTTGCAATGATTAACCCTTAAAACGCTAAACATTAATTATTTATTTTCCTACATTACCACTATGCCAAAGATTTATGCAGTAAAATTTTCAGACGGAACGCGGTGGTTGGGTGATAACTGGCCAGACTGCGAAAAGCAAGTTAGGGGTAAGACGGGTGTCAAATACAGAGCCTTCCCCAGTATAGAAGATGCCAAAACCTGGTTCGAAGGGGGCAGGGCACCTAGGAAAGGCCTCTACGTTTATGTGGACGGCTCCTTTATGCCGCATAGCGAATATGCAGGCTGGTCGTGGGTCGCTGTGGAAGACGATGTTGAAATTGCGGTTGATTCGGGGAAAACCCCGTTCCAGGCAGCAAGCAGAAATATAGATGGCGAATTATACGCCGCTTGGAAAGCCATGGAGTTTTTGGCAAAGAAAAAACGCAAAGGCGTAATTTGCCACGACTACCAGGGTGTTGCCAGCTGGGCACTGGGCGAGTGGAAAGCAAATAGCGTGGTCGCTCAGGTTTATATAAACAAAATTTCCGAAGTAAAAAAATGGGCTACCTTTGAAAAGGTTACCGGACATAGCGGCGACAAGTGGAACGATAAAGCAGACATGCTGGCAAAGGCGGCTCTAACAAAGGAAAAACCTAAAAAAGGAAAAAAGAAAAGTCCTTAGTCCATGCGCGTTATTTTAGACATCAACAACTTTTGGTCGCCGAGCGGGGGCGGCGTTCGCCGCTACCACCTGCAAAAAATGGAGCATTATCAAAAAAAACAAAGCGATTTCAAACTCGTTTTCCTAATGCAGGGCAAACAAAACAGAACAGAAGAAATTTCCCCGACCTTGACCATAGAGCATGTTAAGGCTCTTAAAGTTCCCGGCAAGTGGTGGGAGTACCGCTTTATTTACAGCGCGCGGCAAATCAGGCCCTATATTGAAAAACACAAAGTCGATATTATAGAAGTCGGCTCGCCTTATGTTCTTCCTGCGGCAGTTCGCAGAGCGTGCGAGAGCTTGGAGTACAAGCCTGTTTTAACAGGCTTCTGGCATGCAGACTTTCCCGTAACTTACATTCGCCGCACCTTCGGCAGAATAAACGATTTCCTGGGTCGGCAGCTCGAAAACATAGCGTGGGCTTATGCTCGCTATCAATTTAAAAATTATTGCAGCATTCAAGTTTCATGCAGAGAAGTGATGGAAAGAATGAAAGCGAGAGGTCTTTCGAATTTGCATTGGTTGCCGCTTGGCATTGACTCTTGCCTTTTTACGCCGGAACGCAAAGACCCCGCTCTTGTTGAAGAATTAAAAGCAGGCGATCCAAATCGTTTAACAATGTTTTTTCCGCATCGCTTTACCAGGGAAAAAGGCTTATCGCTTTTGCTGGGTGCCTACCCTATGATTTGCGAAAAACTGGGCGTGGAGCCAGCATTGGTTTTTGTTGGAACAGGCAATAGAATTCGCCTTGTTGAAGAAGCGGTAAAAAAATACAAACATATAAAGTATGCTGGTTTTATTAAAAACGCAGAAGAAATGGCAAGGTGGAGCGCAAGTTGCGAAATGGGTTTTGCCTTGAGCGGCTGGGAAACTTTCGGCTTTTCCATTCTTGAAGGAATGTCTAGCGGTCAATGCTTGGTTGGAGCCAACACCGGCGCTGCAGCGGAGCATATTCGCGAATCGGGCGGCGGCGTTATTTTGCAAGAAATGACAGCGGAAGCACTTGCCGAAGCGGTGTGCGAAATTGCAAAAGACAAAGCTCAAATGCAAGTGCTCGGAGCAAAGGGC
>JAITFT010000119.1 GCA_031281155.1 Candidatus Fibrimonadaceae bacterium | reverse complement strand
GGAAGCTATTTTTTGTTGCGAAATAATCATTCTTTGCTGCAAAGTAGAATTTTCAAAATCGACACGGAAAATCTTAAATTTGACAATGATTTTATGCTGTGGGTTAGCGAAGATCTTCTCAAATTCTACAACGATATTAACAAGCCCGATGATTTTGTCAGTTATTCCGGCCAAGATTTGATTAACTTTAAAGGAGAACAAAAATGAAAAAGCTATCTGTTTTTCTCGCAATCGCATTGTTTATGCCGTTTTCTGCATTATGCTCGGTAGAGTTTGGAAACACTGAGCAGGTGTATGATTTCGAAACTAAAAATCCATCCACAAGAAGCGGCAAGGTTTATATGACAGATAGATACAACTCCAGCGGCAGGCCAATATTAACCGAAGAAACGGCTCTCTTGGTTGGAACAATGGATAACGGCAAAATAACTTTTAATTTGCCCCAAACTGTGGACTCACGTTTTTTGATGAAAATTGATGATACACCAAATGGGTTAGATGTTGAGCCTCTAGGTGTTGAAGTGTGGTTTTATACTGACCCATTTTGGCTTGTGGACAATAATGGTAATCATATAGGCGACATAGAGTATGAAAAAACAGAAGGCAAGGAAATTCATAAGATTTCGTATTTTTATTTTTCAGAAGACACAAAAATAAATGGCTTTACTCCCGATGGAAAAGGAGAGTACAGAATTGATGCAAAAAAAGGCTGGAACGGAATTTACTGGCCTACGAATATGGATTCTGAATCGGGACTTGCAACAACGGATTTAAGCAAAGCTCCAAACGGATTGGCGTGGCTATTGTGGGAATGGGATAGCTATACACCAAGCAGCAGCAGCGGTGGAGTGTCGAGCAGCAGCAGTGGTGGAACACTGAGTAGCAGTAGTGGCGGAGTGCCAAGTAGTAGCAGTGAAGGTGCAACATCTATTTTCGCAAATCAGGACACCCCGCCCTTCGGGCACTACTCTAAAAGAGGGGAAGTATCAACATATTACGATTTGAGAGGAAAGCCCCTCGGCGCAACAAAGCCTAAGAAGCCGGGTGTTTACATTGTTAGGGATATCAAAATGGGACAGGTGCAAAAGATAATAGTGAGGTAAGAAAAATTTCCTCGCTAGCAATTAACTAAATTACTGCCATGAAAACAGGTATTTCTTATTTTGGAGTGCGAAATCCCAAGTGGGTTCGCAAAGATATGAGGGCTATTAAAGAAGCGGGCTTCGATTATGTTTTGCATACATTTTCAGAAGCAGATTTACAATATTACCCGCAAACAATGAAAGAAATAATAGCGCTATCCAAAGAAGAAGGTCTGGGAGTTTACACAAACCCGTGGGGAGTGGGTAGAGTGTTCGGAGGGGAGGCTTATTCCGAGCTTACAGCGAGGAACAAGGAGATGGGACAGATTAGCCTTGATGGCGAAGCTTTAATAGCGGCATGCCCCAACAGCAAAGGCTTTCGCGAATATATGCAGAAATGGATAAAGAACGTTTGCGAGAGCGAGGTAGAAACTATCTTTTGGGATGAACCTCATTTTTATTTTGAAAAAAATAAAACCGTCTCAGCATGCCGCTGCTCTGTCTGCTCAAAATTATACAGAGAACAAACAGGCGAAGAAATTCCCGAAACTCTTAGCGAGAAATTCAACGCCTTTAGGCAAAGAAGCTTGGTTTCTTTTTTGTCTTTCGTAACAGAAGAAGTTCATAAATTCGGCAAAAGAAATTCCGTTTGCCTATTGCCGCCATGGTTTCCGGCTGGTTTGGAAAACTGGGACGAAGTTGCCGCCTTGCCCTGCGTTGACGAAATTGGGAGCGATCCTTATTGGGAAAAAGGCGATGCACTGGAAAGGGTTCAAAAAATCTACGGTGAAACAAGCGTTCGCATTGCTGATTTGGCAAAAAAATATGGCAAAGAAGCGCAAATGTGGGTTAAAAATTACCATATCGAAGCCGGCACCGAGCATTTCATAAAGGAAGCAACGGAAATATCTGTGAATGCAGGCATAACAAATATTTTCGCTTGGTCGTATTTAGGTTCCAAATACATGGATTGGCTGCGTTCCGACAACCCAGAGCTGGTTTGGGAAACGCAGATTAAAGCATTGAGTTTAGCCAAAGCACATTTTATACATTATAACTATGCTACAAATTGCAAATAAAAATTTTAATTCACGGCTTTTTTTGGGCAGCGGCAAGTTTGCCTCTCCGCAAGAAATGCTTATTGCTTTGCAGGAATCTGAAAGCGAAATGATAACGGTTGCCTTGAAACGAGTTGATTTAAAGCAAAAAAGCGATTCTATTTTAAATGCTTTAAAAAGTTTCGAAGGGCAAATTTTGCCAAATACTTCCGGTGCTCGCAATGCGAAAGAGGCGGTATTTGCCGCTCAAATGGCGAGAGAAGCTTTAGGCACAAACTGGGTTAAACTGGAAATTCATCCAGATCAAAAATACTTGCTTCCAGATCCCATCGAAACATTTGAAGCCGCCGCTGAATTAGCAAAAGACGGCTTTATTGTTTTGCCCTATATTCCCGCAGATCCCGTTTTGTGCAAAAGGCTGGAAGATTGCGGCGTGGCGGCGGTTATGCCCTTGGGTTCGCCAATAGGCTCAAACAAAGGTTTGCAAACAGAGGCCATGCTGAGAATAATAATTGCGCAAAGCAGAGTTCCCGTTGTGATAGACGCCGGAATAGGCGCGCCCTCTCACGCTTGCCAGGCCATGGAAATGGGCGCAAGCGCGGTTTTGGTAAACACCGCTATTGCAGCTGCTCCAAAACCTGCTATCATGGCAAAGTGCTTTAAGCAAGCCGTGGAAAGCGGCAGAGCCGCCTTTGAAAGCGGCCTCCCTTTGCAAGCCGAAGCAGCAGCCAGCAGCCCGCTTACGGGATTTTTAGATTAGTTTCATGCTGCGGGCTGCCGGACAATCTTGGCGGGTTTGAAAGCCCTTGGGATAGAGGGCATCGGCAGAAGAAGGGTTGCCAGCGAAATGAAGAAAATGGGCTTGGAGCGCAAGACCAGGAAGCGCTTCGTGGCAACCACCGATTCCAAGCATGTTCAAAAACTTGCGATAATGATATAATATTAGATATGCCAGATACGTCAGCTCCGCAAACTATCTTAAATCCTTTGGCATCCAACGCTTAATTCGCTTGTACTCCTTGCTTTGCAGTTTTTCTCTCCAAAAATCGTTTTTGGTCATTTTTGCCAAATTGGCAACGGCGCACCAGTAACGAATGCTGTTTGGAGCTCGTTTTGCGTAAATTTGCTCGCTTTGCTTGTATATGGCAACCGCTTCTTCGACTTTGCCAAGCTTAAAAAGCATATCCGCTTTGATTTGCAAAATTACGGGATGTTCAGGATAACGCTTTAGCAAAGTGTTGGTAATATCCAAAGCCTCGGCGTATTTTTTTTCTTCGTAGAGGATCCATATAAAAGAAGTTCCTAAAATGGGGGAAAACATTTTGCTATGCTCAAATCCTGTTTTTAAATCTTCGAGATTTGCCTTGCTGAAAGGAGAATAATAAGCATATATTGCGTAAAAAGCTTTTGAATCAATATCTGCGCGTTTTGCAAAAATTTGAGCTGCGCCCCTTGCCTCGCCTATGCTTTTTATGGTATTTCCCTTTATATCGTTTACTAAAGCAATTTTGAAACGACGAAAGGGCTCCCAAAACTCATTTGTTTTGCAATTTCTCAAAGCAAGCAACGCAGAATCCAAATCCAAAGTATCGCCTAAATCATCAAAGCGGCTAAAATGCACAATTCCCTTCAACACGCATACACTCGGATCATCTTTTGGTATTTTTGCAATTTCATCAAAAGCTTTATTATACTCCGCCCTATACGCATACTCCAAAACATTCTCAGCAGCGAATGCTTGAACTCCGGCTAGCAGGATTAAAAAAAAATAACTCTCAACTCTCAACTCTCAACTCTCAACTAATAATCAAAAGATGGTCTTCAACCTTAAAACTAAAACTAGAAAAAAATGTGCTTTTTATTGCTTTCCATTTTGCTTTGCTTTTTTCTTTTTCATTTTTAACCCAGCCGTCTATATGCGTTTCGTTTCCTATTTTGCTTATTCTTATAAAGGCATCGCTGGTATTTATGGTTTTGCAGTTTTTTATATCGGAACGTTTTTTAAGGCTGAGATTTATTTTTTTTATAGGAAATTTTAATAAGATTTTATGTATGTTTTCCGGAATATTTGCATCGGAATAAAAGCCTGTGATAAAGACGCTCTGATTTTTATATTCAACTCGGCAATTACATATATATAGGCAGTTTTTTACCAACTCTTTGTATATATCATTTGAATTTATTTTTGAATTTTCCATAGCAATATGCATAATAAAACACCGTGCTTGCGGAATTGTAGAAACGATTTCTTCCAGCTCGTAAATGGCTTTTAAATTTGGAAGCGTGCAATTTATAGTTAAAATTTTTGAATTTGAATTAACTTGCACATTTTGAAAATAGGGTAAATTCTTGCATCGCCACATTGCATTTTGTTCCAAAGTATTATCTGTTAAATAATGGATGTCATTTTCAACATTGATTTTAACAATATCGTTGTTTTCAAATTTCACAACAAGTCTTTGCCCGCCATTAAATTCCAAACCTGTCACTTCGCCGCTTAACTTCTCTTCTGTGTGGTAAATCAAATCTCCAATGCGGGCGTTTAATGCATCTTGCGGAATGAGCCTGTAAAGTTTATTTGAGCTTTCATCGGTTTCACGAAAATCAATTTCAATTTCAATTTTTTCCTTATTTCTGTTTCTAAGCGTTGCTTGCGGCAAAGAATCTCGAACTCTGTTTACGCTTTCCACAATGCATAAATTTTCATTTTCAAGAAAAACAAAATCTCCAGCTTCTAGGTTTCCCGTTCCCCAAATTTTACAAAGCCCAAGGTTCGCATTTTCCTGCAATTCCGCAAATTCATTTGTAGCGTAAATTACCGTATTGCTGCATTCTTCGCATTTGCAAAACAAAGGTTTATTTGGCGGAATTTCATTTTTATTATATACTTTATTGTAGGTTTCTTGAGAAAAGACTTTAAATTTTTTTACTTCCAAGCATTTTTCGCAAAATATATTGCATTCAAAAAAAGGTACAGGAAAAAGCGAAGCATCAGTTGACACAGCGCAACCTAAAAATACATTCTTCTTTACCAAGACATTCTAAAATTTCCCAAAGACCGGGGCCAGCTCCAACTCCGCTGACAGCAAGCCTTGCCGGTTGTGCCAGCATTCCCAGTTTTATTCCGCTGCTCTCGCAGACTTTCATAAATGCAGCTTCAATATTCTGAATATTAAAAATTTCAATTTTTTCAAGCTCATTTGCAAGTAAAGCTATATGCTCTGGGCTTTGCTCGGTCCAATATTTTGCTTTTGCTTTTTCGTCTACTATTTTCTGCGGGCGTTCAAAAAAGTAATTTGACAATGCCGGCAATTCATTTGTGAATTTTAAGCGAGGTTTCAAAAGCTCTGCGACTTTCAAGAATTTTTCGCTTTGTTCATTTGGATAAAGTTTTTTTAGTTCCTCTGTGAAATAAGAATTGGGCAAAAGCCTTATGTGCATGCCATTCATCCACTCTAGTTTCTTTTCATCAAAAGCCACCGCTTTGGGCTGAATGCGTTCCAAAGAGAATGCTTCAATCATTTCTTTTAGTTCCATAACCTCTCTGTCGTCGCCAGGGCTCCAGCCAAGGAGAGAGAGGAAATTCACGAGAGCATGAGGCAAATAACCTAGGTCTCTAAAGTCACCAACAGATGCGGCACCTTTGCGTTTTGAAAGCTTTCCGCCGCCGGGAGCCAGTATCACAGGCAAGTGGCAAAAAAGCGGTGCTTCCCACCCAAGGGCTTTGTAGAGCAGAACGTGTTTGGGCGTGCTGCTTATCCACTCATCGCCTCGCAGAACGTGGCTTGTTTGCATATAGTGATCGTCTACAACGCTTGCCAGGTGGTAGGTTGGGAATTTGTCTCGTTTTAAAATCACAAGGTCGTCTAAGTCTTTGTTTGGGGTTTCAATGTTGCCCCTGAGCAGGTCGTTGAATTTTGTTGAGCCATCTAATGGAGATTTGAACCTTATTACAAATTTTTCGCCTGTTTCGACTTTTTGTTTAGCAGCCTCTGGTGGTAGCTCTCTGCAATGGCGGTCGTAGCCGTGCTCTAGAGTTTGCAGCCTTTCTTCGGTGCAGAAACAATAGTAGGCATTGCCGCTGTCTATTAGCTTTTGTGCTTCTTTGCCGTAGATTTCCAAGCGTTCGCTTTGAAAGTAGGGGCCTTCATCCCAATTTAGAGCCAGCCACTCCAGGTCTCGCAATAAATCTTTCAGAGCATCTTCGTTATATCTTTTGCGATCGGTGTCTTCGATTCTCAAATAGAAGGTTCCGCCGGTGGCTTTGGCAAAAAGATAATTATAAATAGCAGTTCGTGCGCCGCCAACGTGCAAATAACCCGTTGGGCTTGGCGCGAAACGAACCCTAACTGGTTTTGTCTCTTGTGTCATTCTGTTTATGCGGTTGAAAGGACTTGAACCTTCATTCCCTCTCAGGAGTCAGCACCTCAAGCTGATGTGTCTACCAATTCCACCACAACCGCTGGTAGCAGGAATATAGAAAAATAAATATCGGAAATTATTTTTCTATCTTCCCCCCCAAATGCATTGCACAGCCAAGTCAGAAAAGCTCACCCTCGACATACTCGGCGCTGCCGTCATTGGCTTTGGCATATACCAAAACTCCAACTCAAGCAAGCTCTACGCCGACTACAAAAAACCGCCTGCTACCAAAGCCGGAAAATTCCTACTCCCCAGCGACTAAATCAGCGTTTACTATATTACCCTTAATATGGCTAAAACAATACTTTTATTTCCTGGGCAAGGTGCCCAATATGTCGGAATGGGCAAGGCTTTGTCTGAAACTTTTGAGCCCGCAAGGCAGCTTTTAAAGAAAGCAGACGAAGTTTTGGGCTTTGAGCTTTCAAAAATAATGCAAGAAGGCCCCGAAGAGTTGCTCAAAAGCACAGATAACACCCAACCTGCCCTCTACGTTTGCTCCTGCATGGCAATGGAACTTTTAAAAAGCAAAGAAGTGGATTACGACTACGTCGCCGGTCATTCGCTTGGCGAATATTCCGCAATATACGCCGCAGGCGGTTTTTCCTTTGAAGACGGGCTTCGTCTCGTTAGGGTTCGCGGCGAGCTTATGGCCAAGGCTGGCGAGCTAAAGCCTGGTGCTATGGCTGCCGTGCTTGGCTTATCGGAAGAGGACTTGAGCACCGTGCTTGCCGAAGCGGCAAGCGCAGGCGTTGTTGTGGCAGCAAATTTCAATTCGCCCGGGCAGATAGTTATAAGCGGTTCAAAAGAGGGCGTTGCCAAGGCATCTGAGCTTGCAAACGCAAAAGGGGCCAAAAAAGTGGTTCCTCTGCCAGTTTCCGGCGCTTTCCACAGCCCTTTAATGGAGTATGCACTGCCAGGTCTAAAAGAAGCTGTCGAAAAAACAAGTTTCAGCGATTTGCAGGTGCCTGTGATTGCCAACGTAACTTCGCAAGCCGTTAGCAAAGGCTCAGATTTGCAGGAGCTTTTGGTTAAGCAGCTGGTTTCCCCTGTGCGGTGGCAGCAGGGAATGGAGGCAGCTATTTCGCTCGGCGTTGATAAAGGCATTGAGGTTGGCGCAGGCAAGGTTTTAATGGGCCTAATGCGGCAAATTAACCGTGATATCAAGGTTAACCCAGTGGAAACGGAAGAGCAGTTAAATTCAAGTTTGCTAACTAGCTAAGCAAATTGTGCATTGCTATAAAAAATTTCTACATTACCTCTATAAATGCTTCATACAAGCACACATAATAAAATAGCTTTCGACCTTCCCCTGGTGGCTAGCCAGTCTATTGCCGCTGCCCCGCGCGCGTTCGGGAGCGAAAAGGGTGCAAAGAAAATGTGCACCCCCCCCCATACGTTTATTGTCTAAGCAATTTTCTTCATTCATTTTTATCCACAGGAGCTTACTATGAGCGAGCTTACATTTATTTCCAAGAGCATTTTAATCCTGTTAATCCTGGTAATCGGGGGTATCGGGGTCCAGACATGCTCCAATGACCACCCTGCCATTGACTTTGATAAGCCGTGGCTGGATGTTTCTGCGGAGTCCAGCAGTTCGGCTGAGGAGCCTAGCAGCAGTTCTGCGGAAGTTGTTTTGAGCTCCAGCAGTGAGCAGAGCAGGCTTTTGAAAGAGAAGGTTACGGGATTTCTGCAGAAAGGCCCTTTCCTCAGGAGCGCCACGGTTACGCTTTCCGAGCT
>JAITFT010000145.1 GCA_031281155.1 Candidatus Fibrimonadaceae bacterium | reverse complement strand
AGTATGCCTGGATATGCCGTTTCTTATAGCATAACTCATATTAACGGTTCCGCCATTTGAGCGGAAAATATCTTCTATTCGTTTTTCCATACTTGCCAAGACAAAATGTTTGCACTTATGAATATAATATAGCAATTTGTCTGAAGCCTGAATAGCATACCAAAAACATTTGCATGCTCGTGTTAGTTTTGAAAATATTTGAAAAGCCCAAGGAAAACCCATGCCCCACTCTGCCACCAAAAAACAACTGCAAATGAATTACTACATAGAAGTAGCAGAATCCATAAAGAAGTACATCGAACGCAACATTGAACAAGGAGTATCCCCAGACAGCGCGGCAAAAGTCGCCAATTACTCGCTAAAACAACTCAACCGAATATTCTTCATGGTAACAGGCTTGACCATCAATATGCGTTATCTGAATAGAGACTCTTTCATAATTGCTTATACTATTTTGTTAGCCTCATCCAACTTATATTGTTTGCTAGACCATTTATTTAAATAAGATATAATTCCTGATTTAAATCTATAATTTTTGCCAATTTGAACATTGTTATTGTAAGCGAATATAACTTTATCGCATTGTTCTTCGCTTAAATTAAAAGTTATTAAACGATCATAAAATTCATTTGCAGAAAGAAAATCTAGAACATTTTTCAAATCGCCAATAAGATTGTCAACAAAAGCATTTCTGAAATTATCATATTTTGATAAAATGCTAAAAATTTTTTCAGGAGCTTCATCCCAAGAACATTTTAGTGCTTGAAATTTTGCAGCAAATCCTCTAGGATTACCACCAAGATTTACATAGATACGAGGAATATCAAAAGCAGTAGAAAAACCTATTTCTTGATTAGTCCATTCACCATCACCATCGTAAAAATCTTTTGTGATGAGAGCAACAAAAGCATTCATTGAAAGTAACGCTTTTTCTATTTCATCTTGCCATTCTTTTGAGGGTTCAATATCATTATGAGCTACGAATGCACCAATGTAATATTTTTTAAGTTCTTGTTTTAATTTTGAAACTTTTTCTTTATAAGCTGATTTATGGCTTAAAAATATTCGAAAATGATTTTCTGCCCATATATTTTTAACTTCATTCTCAGATACTATTCGATATTTCATATTGTTTTTCTTATTTACCATATGTACATGAATTTTCGTGTAAAGAGATGCTGTCTATTAAAGAAAATTTATCAAGCATAAGGATATTTCCATCTCCATTACCATTTGCATCAACGCTTGCATAACCACTAGCTAAAACGAACATACTGCGATCATAGACTCGCATACAAGCTATTTTTGTGCCACTTGGGCATTTTATTGTATAATCGGAATAATTGGAATTGACATATCCGGGAGCAGGAGTTCGTATCATAACATTGCACAATTCGCCGTTGTCTGTTATTACGGTATAACTTTTGGTTGAAGGTAAAGATTCATCGTTATCAGAAGAACAAGAAAAGGTTAGAGCCAAAGCAAGCGAAATGCAAGTGGCCATAAAAATAAATTTTGCTCTATTCATATTATATTCTCCTATTTAGAGCTGTGTGAAAAGCCGAATGGTTCAGAATATAGAAAATTTTTGCCATATTTACAACCTGGGCACTCCGTCCAAAGCCGTAAATGCTTACCCATCTGGTGGCTGAGCGAAGTCGAAGCCACGCTGACCCGTGAGGGCAGCCCACATTAGATGCGCAAACAAAAGCCAGATACACCCCTATAATTATAGAAATCATTCCCTCAAAATAAAAACCTCCACAAATTCATGATGAAGTAATTTTGAAAATTTCTATATTCATAGCTGGAAATCTATGAGCACAAACCAAACTATTGCTACTTGGGTAGCTTTTATTTTGACAGCAATGCAAAGCAAACACAAGCTTTATGGTGAAGCTTTTACTAAAGTTATTAAAAAATACAAGATCATTCCATTTCTTATAAACAACTACGAACTTTTGCATTATTATGACAATGATTATGTTACAGATGATTTGTCGAGATATATAACAGAACAGGGCGGCAGCTTAAATGTTGTATAACGAATTATCCGGCTTATTGTTTCATGGCTCTAATGTGAAGGTTTCAGATATTGATTTGAGTAAAGGAGCTTTAAAAAAAGATTTTGGAAATGGTTTTTACACAACAAGCTTTCAAAAGCAAGCAGATAAATTTGCAGAAATAAAAGCAAAAAGAAATTCAGTAAATACTGGCTATGTAAGCGTTTTTGAATTTTATGAAAATATTGATTTAAAAATAATGCAATTTGAAACAGCTGATTTAAATTGGCTGGATTTTGTTTTATTCAACAGAGGTTTTGTAAAAGAAAATATTTTAATTTATAGCTACGACATCATAATTGGTCCCGTTGCGAATGATACCGTTGGGCTTGTGCTGAACCAGCTTATTGTAGGAACTTACGGAAGCCCATTATCTTCAAGCGCAAAAGAAATGGCCATAAAATTGCTTAAGCCAGAAAAATTGTACAATCAAGTTTTATTCAAAACAGAAAAAAGCATTGAATGTTTACGCTTTAAGGAGGTTTATCCAGTTGCAATTAACAGATGATTTGATTGTTGGCGCTATTAACAGCATTAGCGGTTTTATAGTTGCAAAGTATGCGGAGCAATATAACATTCCGCTTGATTTGGCTATGGAGACTTTTTTGAATTCAAATACATATAAGCTTTTAAGTGACAAAGAAACGGGTTATTATTTTGATAGCATTCCAGAAATTCTCGATATATTTTTGAAGGAAGTAGCTTTTTAAAAATCCCGTCAGGTGAGAGTTGGAGCAAAAAGGAGTAATTAAGCTTGTGCCAATAAAAGAAAAACGGATTGATTTTATAGGAATGTCTAAAACTAATTTTGAATTTAAAATAGACCTTCCATCTTATTATATCGGAGCAAGGCTAAGGCCGGGCGCATTTTATG
>JAITFT010000045.1 GCA_031281155.1 Candidatus Fibrimonadaceae bacterium | reverse complement strand
AGCAAGCTGTCTTTCATCAATATATCTCATGTTGCGCCTCAATGTTTTAAGATCCCTGTTGTTCAATTTAGAAATTTCAGAAACAAAAAACAAGCGGTCAAAGAGCTTTTCCTTGAAGCGGGCCGGACGTTCCTCAATGATATGAAGATTTTTGAACAGAAACAAAATCTTGTCCCTGAAAGAGCGGCACTCGCCTGCCGTCTTCTCAAATTTGGGAAGCTCGACAAATACCCTGAACTCCTTTTTGCTCGCAAGCTCCTTTGTCTGCAGGTTAAACCAGCCTTCCTCGGTGAAGAAGAATTTGCTGTCGTTCCTTTTGTAATTCAAAATCCCGATGAAGAAGCTGGCAGGCATGGCATAGTCTTTTACGCCCTTGCCAACCATCTCGGCTTGAACCCTGGATATGTAAAGCCTAATCCTGTTTCCGGCATTCTTGAGCTTGGCGTTTTGCATTTCAATGAGAAATACATTCTTTTCCTTGTCTTCGCAGAGAATGTCGAATATGACTTTTTTGCTTTTAGGCGTAGCTCCGAGGGATTCCGTGGGCAGGTACTTGATTTTAGTGATTGGAGCAGGCAGGACTCTTTTGAGAAAGTCGTTGAGGAGAGCCATGAGGAGAGGCTCTCCGCCTGGCTTTCCGAAAACGTTTTTGAAAGTCCAGTCCGCGAAAAGCGGAGCGAAACGCACGGGTTTGAGCGGTTCGTACCGCAAAGTTTTGTTTTTGGGCATAAAGCCTCCTGCAAGGTTAAAAAACCAAAATATCATATAATAAAAGCGGGCGGCTGTGCAACTATGTGCTATGCAATTATGCCCCATGTAACTAAGAACAAGAATATAGAAAATTTTTACAAGGAGGTGGCGTGATACCTAAAACAATTCATTATGTATGGTTTTCTAAAGAGATTCCCGAAAAAGTTCAAAGATACATTGACGGCTGGCAAAGAGTCATGCCGGATTATGAATTTAAAAAATGGAATGCTGATAATTTTGACGTAAACTCTGTCAAATGGGTAAAGCAAGCGGTAGAAGTAAAGAAGTGGGCATTTGCGACAGATTACATTCGCCTTTGGGCGCTTTACAACTATGGCGGAATATATTTAGATTGCGATGTAGAGTGCCTAAAATCTTTTGATGATATTTTGCATTTGCCTTACTTTTTAGGCAGAGAACATAGCAAGGGGATTATAGAAATGGCTGTTTTGGGCTCGGAACCAAAATGCGAATGGGTAAAAGAATGTTTAGATTATTACGATGACAGAGATTTCATTTCACAGAATAGTAAATTTTCTATGGAACCGATTCCGCATATTATGTTAAAAATTCTAGGCACAAAATATGGTTTGAAAAGAATAAAGAATGTTCAAGGCTTTAATAAAAAATCTAAAGAAATACAAATTCTACCAGTGGAATTCTTTAGCCCTAAACCTTTTGATAGCGAAAATTTTTCCGTTACCAATAATACATACACTGTTCATTATTTTGAAAAAAGCTGGGAGCCGCAGAGAAAGTGGCATTCGTTGATTTCACGTTATATAAAGCATTATATTAGAAAGATTATTGGAGAAAAACGGTATTCAAATTTTATGTGGTTTGTTTATGCGGATAGATAGGCATTCCCTTTCTTCCTTAATTGTTTTTATAGCGGGAGTAATCGCTTGCTTTGGTCGTTGGCGCGCAGATTTTTTTCCAAAAAGCATTTTTGCCGCAATTTTATTTTTATGCGTTATTGGAACTTTTGCTGCCTTCCGAAAGCCTTTAAAAATCAACGGCAGATTTTTTCTCTCCTGGTATGGCGTATTTTTTCTATTCGTTACCTGCTCGCTGCTTTGGACTCAAAATTACATTGATCCGGAAGTAATCATAAAACGGCTTTTTTTTGTTTTTATTACGGTGTTTCTTATAATTCAAAATATTTATTCCAAAGAAACTTTTCATTATTTTCTGAAGGGCTTGATTTTTGGAAGCATTGCGACTTTAGCAATTACTTTATATATAGAAAAAGATTTGTTGGGAATTTATAGAATTGGCAGCAAAGTTAGCGGCTCCGAAAACGTTTTTGGCTCAATTCTTTCGGCTGGCTTGATAGCCTCGTTTATCTTAAACATACAAACAAAAAGAAAAATTTACTTGCTCTACGCCATTTTATGTTTTATCGGGTCAGCCTTATCTGGCTCCAGATTGCCGCTTGCGTTCTGCCTGCTTGCTTTTTTAATTTTTTATTTCTATAAAGCGAATAATTTTGCTAAAAAATTAAAAATGCTGCTCGCGGCATTGGTAATAGCTATTATTTCAGCATACTCCGTTCTGAATGTTCCCGTCTTGTATAATGCGATTGGGTTTAGGTTTGAGCTATTTGCTTTTGCCTTGCTGCATGGCGATAAAGTAGACCATTCTTTCAGCAAAAGAAGCGCAATGAAAGAAGAGGCCATGAAATTATGGCTGGAATCGCCTGTTATCGGCAATGGCGTGAATTCTTTTTGGGTCCTGTCTCCAGTTACGGAAGGCAACGCTACTTCTCATAGCGGTTTTACGGAAATTTTATGCTGTTTCGGAATCATAGGCTTTATTTTGTTTTACTGGCCTTTTTTTCGCAATGCATTATTTTTAAAAAAATTTAACAGAAAATCAATTATTTTTAAATCTTTGTTTTTGATAACTTTCTTAATATTTGTCACCGACTGGCAGGAAATTTATTTTCAAAACACAACTACCATTGCTTTATTGGCGGCCGCATTTACTTTTTTTAAATATCGACGAAATATTCTGGAGGTGTAGCTTAAAATGAAATACCTTTACTGCCTTATAAGCACCCCGAAAGATGTTTACTATGAACAGGCATTTATAAGCATAACGTCGCTGAGAATGCATACTCCCGATGCGTTCATAAGTTTGTTTACGGATAAGGAAACTATAGATTCCATTCAAATCAGGAAAGCAGATATTAGAAAAATCGTAAACGAAATTGTTATAGAAAATTTTGAAAGCAATATTAGTAACTTAAAACGCAGCCGCATATTAAAAGTAACGATGCGAAACAAAATAGACGATGATTTTTTATACGTTGATTGTGATACGATAATTTGCCAAGATTTAAGCGAGATAAAAGACTTAAAAATTGACTTAGGAGCTGTATTGGATCGGCATACTTTGCTTCCGTTTAATATACAAATGTTCAACATAATCAAACCATTAAAGACTATGTTAAATAACCCTAGTTTTTATGATTACCCGCATTATTTCAATGGCGGTTTATTGTTTGTCAGGGATACGAAGCCAAATCGAGATTTTTTTGAAAAATGGAATGAGAATTATCTAATGAGTAGAAAAAAGGGCATATCAATAGATATGCCGTCTCTTGCATTAACAAATTTTCAATTA
>JAITFT010000133.1 GCA_031281155.1 Candidatus Fibrimonadaceae bacterium | reverse complement strand
TGCTTACATCGCGGTTTTCAACTACTCGTGCATCTAAAAAGCGAGAGAGTAAATCGCCCAAATCTTTTACTTCGAGCAGAAAGCCATCGTGCCCTAAATTTGTGTTGAGCTCTACGCTGCTGACAATTTTCTTTTGGTTTAAAAGTGTCCATGCGAGTTTTTGAGATTCTTCCGGGGGGAAAAGCCAATCGCTGCTCAAGTGAATGCATAAAAATTCTGCTTTGGCGCGAGATACGGCGTTTTCCAATGAGCCATATTTTTTTTCCAGATTGAAATTATCCATTGCCCAGGTTAAATTCAAATAGCTGTTGGCATCAAAGCGTTTTACGAATTTTTCGCTTTGGCGGTTCAGGTAGTTTTCAAGGGTGAAGCCTGTGTAAAATTTTTCAGGGTCGCTTGGAAAATGTTCGGCACGGTCAAAGCGGCTTTGCATGGATTCTGCGGAGAGATAGGTTATGTGCGCCATTTTTCTTGCATTTGCAAGCCCGTTGCGGGCATCGTCTAAAACAATTTGCCGCCCCACTATTTCAAAGCCAAGAGCTTGCGCAGAGAGCCTTGTTCCGCTGGCTATAACGGCGCACCGCTCAACGAAATCTGGGTATTCCAATGCCCAAGTAATCGCTTGGAACCCGCCCATTGAGCCGCCTATAACTGCAAAGATTTTTTTAATTTCTAAGTGATCTGCGAGTTTTTTTTGTGCATTCACCATATCGCTTATGGTTATGCGTGGAAATTTTGAGCCATAAGGCTCGCCTGTGCGCGGATCTGTGGAAGATGGCCCTGTTGTTCCCTTGCAGCCGCCCAGTATATTGCTGCAAACCACAAAGAAAATATCGGTATTTATGGGTTTGCCGGGGCCTATAAGGGCATCCCACCAGCCAACGCTTTTAGGGTCGTCTTCTTCGCGCAAACCTGCGGCGTGGGCATCCATTGTCAAGGGGCTGCAAATCCATATAACGGGCGCGGCTCCGTTTTTAAAATCGCCATAGGTTTCGTAGCGAACTTTTAATTCAGGCAAAATATCGCCGCTTTCGAGCTTAAAGCTTTCGCTTGAAACAAAATCTTTTTCCTGTACAAGGCCTAATCCGTGCAGCATCTAAACCCTACGGTTGGATCTAAAAATAAATTAGAAGCGTTTATTATGGTGTCTCCTAAAATTAAAACTTGCTGGGGCTCTATAAACTCAGGAGTGCTTAGGCCTTGCCAAAGCACTTCAAGCCACTTATCGCCGCCTTTTCTGCGATATTCCGCCTGGTTAACGTAATCTCTGCCTATGGGAACTCCAGCAGAACTTTTTAGGGAGTAAATTAAAAGAGTGTCTGTAAATTGGTTTGGCGGCAAAATAGCGTGGAGTGTGCGCAAAGTATCTATGCTTAGCAAGGTATCTATGCGAGAACCGCTTCTGTACAGATAAACGGTGTCGGTGGTGTATTTTGGCCTTATGCGTGTTGGGGTAAAGCGATTTTTGCATTGCGCAAGCTCCACACCGGAAACTCCTTCAAACTTGACGTAACTGGTTCCTTTCAAAAGCGGAGTACCGCTGTTGCTTGTAACCCACTCCTGCAATTGACCTGGCAAATCTCTAATGCCATCGGGGCTTACGCAGAGTTTGCTCCTTTCGTTTATTCTTCCTGTTCCAACGCCGCAATGCCTGAATAAAAAATCAGCGGGGAAAAATTCTCTTTCTTCGATAACACCATAGGTGGAAGTTCTGCTGGTGCAAGCTGCATTCCATTGCCGCTCAGTGCATAAATAAAAACCCAAATCACTGCAAGCTTTTTCTGCTTCTATATACAGAACATTACTTTCAAAAATATTCCCTTTGGCGTGCTGCAATCTTTCCATGCAAAAAATATCCTCTTCGCCTTTTACAGGCATAAAGCCTTGCGGGCATTCTTTTTCCCAAAGCTCGCCTTTTGAAACTTGAATTGTGCTTATCCAGGCTTTGGAATAATGCCCGGAGCTATCAACGGCTCTAATGCGTAAAGTAACAGATTCGCCAGGCGCAATCCAACGCAGGGTATCGCTTATAAACTCTCCAATGGGATCTGGTACCATGGAATTATTTTCAAGCCTGTAACGAGCATTGTAGTAATCGCTTGGGATAACTGAAATTCTGGGAATAGCTTCCCAATTATCGCTTAAATATTCGACAATGTATCTTTCCACTTCTCTGTAGCAGGTGCCAGGGCTGCAGCCTGGAGGGATGTGGAGCCTGGAATTCAATTGTATTGGTGTTGGTTCATAAAGAGGATCAACGCTGCGGGGCCAAAATAAAACCAGTCTGTTTGAATCGAGGCGGGGCAACCCATCGCCAGAATCTGGGTAAAGCCAGAATTCGTTTGCTATTAGCGGTGCTATATTATCGGTTGTTCTTATGTTTCTGGTTGTTAACGCTGCTGATGGATTTCCTGCTATATCCCACGCCAGTATTGATATGCTGTAGGATTGTTCCGATTTTAATCCTAAAATTTCCATTTTCCATTCATTGGCTTTTGGATTATTGGCATCGAAACCTTCTCCGTCTGTTATTGCAAACCTTAAAATTCTTGGATCGTTATTTTCTGCTGGTGCCAGCACTGCTTGGCGCCCTTCTTTCCTAAAGCGCTCAGATATTCTGAGATTGGGGACATTGACATTGTTGCCGCTAAGACTTAATATAATAGGAATATCTCTAATGTCTTCGCCTGCGGGCGCTTGTATGGTAACATTGTAGCCCGCTATGGGGCCGTTTATTTCTTCTGGTTTGTAAAAATCCCATTGGTCTGTTGGGCGTATCCATTCTATCCAAATTGTATTTGCAGAGGCAGAGTCACTGAAATTCACCATTGAAGGCGGAATATCATCTCCGAAAAAAACGGATAAATGCCGAACTGCGCCTTGTTGTTTACCTTCGTATTGCGCCCAAATAGCAATATGCAAGCTGTCTCTTTCTAAAAATTCACTTATTAAATTTGTTAAATCCAAAGAGTCGCCATCGCCTCTGCCGCTATATGGAATAACTGCCGTAGCAGCATCTATTTGCCATTGCTGTACATTTTCAGCAGAGTCTTTTACCACTGTGGTATCTAGCCATATATAGTAGTTTTGCAAGTCTTTTTTTTCAATGGGGTGTTGCCATCTTATAAGGTAGCAATTAGCGCCAGGAGCAGAGGAACCATCTATGCACCGCTTGGCAATGGATACATCTAAAATGCTTCGTTCAAATGGGAAAGTCGGATTATTGTTACTATTCGAGCATGTGCATAGCAAAATGCACAGCATGAGAAGTAACGCTAACTTAATGGGCATGGGAGTAAGATAGAAAATTGTATTTGTCTGAACCTCGGGGACACTTAAACCTCAGGTTTGCCACCAGGGGAAGGTAGTTTTTTGCCATAAAGCACTCTTTCTCTTATTTCTTTCAATGCTTCTCTCGCATCTCATACTATGGTTGAAGCTAAAAAGCGTGCCAAATACACCCCAGAGTTTACTATAATAGATTCAGAAAACATTCTGCAAATAAATACTTGACACCGGAGGAAAAAGATTCTATATTTGAATATAACTATGTGGCTTAACTAGGAGTACTTTTTTTCAAGCCAGTCCAGTTAATCATGAGCTTATTTCTATGTATTGGGAAATAGGGAAATATGTAAGTAAAAAAGTTAAATCTAATGCGTGGGGAAAATCTGTTGTTAATGAATTTTCTGATTTTATTCAAAAGAAATATCTAGGCATTAAAGGTTTTTCTGCTCAAAATGTATGGAGAATGAAGCAGTTTTATGAAGCGTACAAAGATAATGAAAAACTCTCAACGCTGTCGAGAGAAATTGGATGGTCTAATAACATTTTGATTTTGGTAGGCGCTAAAACAAACGAAGCTCGTGAATTTTATTTGATGTTAACTGCAAAAAATAATTATTCAGCACGAGAACTTGAACGGCAAATGGATAGTATGCTTTTTGAGCGAACAATGATTTCCAATAAGAAAAACAAATCACTTGTTGCCAAAAATAATGCGTTATCTGTTTTGAGGGATAATTATACGCTTGAATTTCTTGCTATTCCGAGCGAACATGAAGAATTGGAATTGAGAAAGGCTATTGTTTCAAATTTAAAAAATTTCATTCTTGAATTTGGCAAAGATTTTTCTTTTGTAGGCGAGGAATATAAACTGCAGGTTGGCAACACTGATTTTTTTATAGATTTATTATTTTTTAACCGTGAGTTATCGTGTTTAGTAGCTATAGAGTTAAAAACAGGAAAGTTTATGCCGAAGCATTTAGGGCAGTTAGAATTCTACCTTGAGGCTCTAGACAGAGATGTGAAAAAGCCCAGTGAGAATCCAAGCGTAGGTTTGATTCTTTGCGCAACCAAGGATGATACAGTTGTAGAGTATGCTTTAAATAGAAGCATTTCGCCTACTCTTGTGGCTGATTACAAATTACATTTACCTGATAAAAAAATTCTTGAAAATAAATTGCGAGAATTAAGAGAATTAGCGGAAGGCGAAAGCCAGAAAGGAAAGAAAAAACCAAAAAGCTTGAAAATCAAGAAGAAATGATAACTCGCCGCTATCAAACGATTTGAAACCCAATCCTGAAAATCCTAAAATCACGGTTCAGACTTAACACAACGAACACTGAACAGATGCGGCGACTTATCGTAGTTGACGCTGTACACATTGCTGTAGTTGCTGCTCATGTACCGGAGCCATGCGAAGCTGGCATCGTCCTCGGTAGCGCTCCACCAGTAGCCAAAGTCGCCAACAAGGTAGAAGCCGCCGCTACCGCCGCCGCCGCCCGGGAGGGCCGAAAAGCCGAAAACGTCTGTGCCGTTACCGCTGCTCCAGCCACTACTAGCCTTGAGCCTGGTTCCTGCAGGCGACCCAACATGATTCGTCAGCGCAGTCCACTCGGCATCGCTAGGCAAATGCCAGCCAGAAGGGCAAACGCCTTGAATGCCGCTAGGATTAGTGGTTGAGCTTGTAGCACCATTCATAGCCGCACTCCAATTGTAAAGGCGACCGTAAGTGCCGCAGTGACCGCCTGAGCTAACCAATGTGCCGCTAGCGCCAGAAGCGCCAACGCACATACCAATGCTGTTCGGATTGCTTGCCGGGCCGCCGTAATTCAAATTCTCTGCCATCCAAGTTTGAGAGCCAATAGTCACATAAACATATTTTTGCCCATCTCGCTCATCGCAAAATTGAGTTTTTTCCCTTCCATAATGCATTCTTGTTTTTTCATAAGGAACAGCGCATAAGCCAGTGCCGCACTCCTGTGTAGCAAGCGTGTATTTGTTATTGCCACAACAAGCTTCCGTTCCTGGCGTATATTCTATAGTGCCACCGCATTTACTGTAAATCACATCATCGTAGCAAAAATGCGTTTTGCCATTGTACGCAGAACCGCCGCAGCGAAGAACTATCTTCTCAACATTGCCTCTGGAACAAAACTCTGTTGCTGGATCGTATTCATTTCCGCCGCATTTGCCGAAAACTGCATTGCTTGAGCAGAACTCAGTCGTCACTATATATTTGTTGTTGCCGCAGCAAGCTTCTGTATCACGATCGTATGTCGCACCAGCAGATACGCCGCCGCATTTGCTGAGGATATCCGTGCCAAAGCAAAACTCAGTCGCATTGTACATTAAACCGCCGCATTTATCAGTGACTGTATTTAATAGACAGAAGCGAGTGCTTGTATTGTATCGCTGCCCGCCGCACAAAGTATAAACCTTATCATCTACGCCGCAAAATTGGTTTGCGCTATATTCTTCAGTGCGATTGTTGCATTTTGGCATAACCTCAGTATCATCATAGCAAAATTCTGTGCTAGGGGTATATATTGCCCCATTACACAATGCCGCAGAACTGCTGCTTGCTTCCACTGAACTACTGCTCTGCTCGCTGCTTGAAGACAAAGCTACGGAGCCTGAACTCTCAGCGGAGCTAGAGCTTGCCACTGAGCTTGAACTCGCAACGCTAGACGAGCTGGGTGCTTCAGAAGAACTGCTAGGCTCCACCGAGCTACTGCTCAACTCCGCCGAACTACTGCTGTATTCGCTGCTCGAAGACGGCAACGCCACCGAGCTACTACTCACCTCGCTGCTTGAAGACGATGCCTCAACGGAGCTGCTTGATTCCACCGAACTGCTGCTAGGCTCCGCAGAGCTGCTGCTCAATTCCACAGAGCTACTACTGAGCTCATCGCTCGAAGACGATACCTCAGCCGAACTGCTGGACTCCGCAGAAACATCCAGCCACGGCGTATCAAAGTCAATGGCAGGGTGGTCATTGGAGCATGTCTGGACCCCGATGCCCCCGATTAGGAGGATTGACAGGATTAAAATACTTTTGAAAATAAACTTAAGCTTGCTCATGACAAACTCCTGCAGTTAAAAATGAGAAAAGAAAATTGCTTAGATAATAAGTGTATGGGGGGGGGTGCACATTTTCTTTGCACCATTTTCGTTCCCGAACGCGCGCGGGGCAGCGGCAATAGCCCAGCTAGCCACCAGTGGGAGGTCGAAAGCTATTTTATTATGTGCGCTTGTACGAAGCATTTGGGGGGTAAGATAGAAAAATATTCCATCGCATGGCTTTTGCACATTCTCATTTTCAACAATTATTTTGGACATTATAAATCGTACCGCAATAAGTTTATCTTTTCTAATAATTCATTATCAAAAGTTTTCACGGCAACGCCTCTTATTCTACTATTTGCATAAAGAAGCTCATCTACAAAATCCAACTTGGAGCTTCCATATTCTGCTACGGCAAAGACCACTATCTCCTC
>JAITFT010000058.1 GCA_031281155.1 Candidatus Fibrimonadaceae bacterium | reverse complement strand
TTTTAGGATTTTCCCGATTTGCAAAGATGGATGTGGCATCATCTACCTTTATTGTCCAGTCTGCGCTTGCTATTGTGCTGTAGTTTGCGTTGGCTGGGGTGAAGGTGGCTTTGTGCTTTCTTTCGCCGATTTCGCCGACTGGCGTTGCTGGTGCCTCGTCCCATGCCCAGCCTGGCGGCAGTTCTACGTCTGCTAGGGTTTGGTCTTCGATGGCTGCCAAATCCGTTGGCGGTTCATAATCGGGGGCTGTTGTGCCGTCTGCTTTGGCTATTGACCACGGCAGAGTGAGAGCGCCCGATTCGTCTTCTGCTTTCTCGTTCCATTTGTGATTTGCGGGGTCTTTCAAGGCTACTATCACATTGTAATTGTCTGCGTTAGTTTCACTAAGCGAACTTTCGGTTTCGTAATAGTCGCTTGCCGCCAAAGTCACTGTTTTTAGGCTGCCGTCAAAGACTGCGGAAATGTCTCCGCCGAGCATTGGCTGGGCTACTTCTTTTTTTGATATGCTTGCCTGTGCAAATACTGGTTGGGTACCTAGCATGTAATTATCCGCATCCGCACCGCCGAAAGTCCAGTTTTCGGCTATTACGTCTATATTTTCGTTAACGTTCGCATCTGCAAACACTACATCACCAGGCACTACAATTACCTCATCATCGCCGATTATGCCGTCAAATGTCGGCGAGTCCGCTACTGTTGCAGCTGTGGTACCATCGTAGGTTTTGGGTTCAACCGTTCCTGCAACCCATGCGAGCGTTGCCTTGTTGATTGTGAAATTGCCGAGCAAAAGATTCGTTGCCGCCGCATAATTCGCCCCATCCGCTATGTCTGCGGTAACGATATATGCTCCCGCATTGGTTGGAGCGGTTGAGGATTTGTTGTAAATAGTACCGTTTGTTCCTTCATACCATATCGTGATTGCTCCCAACCCAAACACGCCAGCTGCTGGATCAACCGAAACAGAGTGCGGCGAACCGTTGTAATCTACGTTGGCAAGACTGAAACTCAAATCATCGGCAACCGACATTCTATTGATTCTCCACACCTGCGCGCCTTGAAAAGGATTTGCCGTTAAGATAAACAAACCATGTTTCGACGGAACAAGAACGCGCCCGCCATAATTGTTCGGGTCGCCAAAGCCGTTAAGCGTAACAGGCTCAAAAGTCACGCCGCCATCTTCGCTGACATATAAATCAAAACCCTCAGGATTCGGATATTCGGCAAAAAACGGCGCAACGGTAAGCATATACAAGATAACAGTTATAGTAGATGTTTGCGAATATCCTATTGAGCTATGCAAGCTTACAATCGCAGCATCTAAGCCGTCAAAGTCAACCCAGAATTCATCTTGCACATTATCGTCTAATTCATCAATGTGTTGCTCCATGATAACTCTAAGTGCATCTCTTATTATATCCTGACCAGGGGGTGATGATGCGATCTCATATAAATAACCTACTACCTCAGTTACAATTTCCGTAGGATTTATAACAGATTCATACTTCTCCCTCATATATATCAATTGATCCGCTACAGCATCGACTTGCTGCTCAAAAGTCTCGTAATTACTGCCTGTTCTGGCGCTTAAAGTTTGGCGCTTGATTTCGTTATAATATTTTTTAACAGGACTCATATCCCATGTTGTTGCGTACAGTCTGCCCTCAAATTCAGCCATCCACCATATATATTGGTTGAACGAACGGTTTTGCCCTTCTTCGGTAAAAAAACCAGCGCGCGCTGTGCCTATGCGCGGCACCTTTGCGCCGTTGTTGTCAATAGCAACAGAACCGCCGTTCTCATCTCCAACCACAACTTCCCATTTGTCATGTTCATCAAACCTATATATCTGCGCCGGGGAAAACAGATTGGCAAACGCAAGATCGGCAAGGCCGCCGACTAAAGCGCTAAGAAACAGCGGGCCGTTAGCAAATGTTGAGACATAAACATATTCCTTGCCATCAGCAGGGTCGGTATATAAAAAACCGGATGCGGCTACGTTTCTGTTGATTCCCATACCGGCAGGATAAGCTTTAGAGTCCGTATCTCCCACTATGAGTTCTTTCCCGTTCAAATCCGCAGGATCCATTTTATATACTTGGAAGCCCGAAGGATTTTGCAGCGAATAAGGTAATTCGGTTGCAAATGTAACAAACGCATAAATATGATTGTTAAAACTCAGTAAATCCCATGCTATTTTATTGATCCCTAGACTAGTTTCAAGCTTCCAGCCTGGCTTGGCATCATCTAACATGTTCAGGTCACTGAGCCCAGCACCGTCTGTGGAAAAAATATCCCCGTCAAAAGTACCTATATATAACTTATCGCCAAAAACAGTTGCGGACCTGAAATATTCCGCGCTTCCGCTTGGAAGCGTTACCCACATAACGATTTCCGGTTCATCGCCTTCTTTGAAATTCTTGGAGAAACGAAGCATTTTGGTATGAGTGAAACCGCGGGTAACATTTGCAGAACCGGCTAAAACATACAAATCGCCATTAAAAACTATCATCTTACGATAGCCGTTGATAGCATCGTTTTTATACACAAATTCCCACGGGCTGTCTGGCACGGAAAGGTTGAGCCTATATACTCTGCCAGCTTTGTCTTCATTCTCCAAAGGAATATCTATTAAGTTGGACACACCTTCGATTTCAGACGGTGTCAAACCGGCAATCCCCAGAAGGGCTCCGCCTAAATCTCTGTTCATTCCCACCCAGAGATAATCACCATCGGTTTGTTCAAATACTTCGCTACTCCATGCATAGCTGTTATGCCTGCCCACATTGTGGTCAGCATCAATGCCGTTGGGAGATATTTTAACAGCGGCACTCTGTGCCGCTGCCGTGCCTGCCCAGCAGGCTATTGCGAGTGCCGCCGCGGTGATAATCCTAGAGATGCCTTTCAAGTATCCGCTTCCGTTGTTTTTCAGCGTTGTTGCCATGTTTTCTGCTCCTTTTGTGCGGTTATTTGAGGCTATCTATCCTCAAACTCTGTCCCTCTGCTTGTGTGCCAGATTCCTACTATTTCAATTTCGTCTTCCAGCTCTTTGTAATAGATTTGATAGCGGAACTTGCCGAGCATAAACCTTCTCATTCCGTTTTTGTAGATAACTCCCAAGCCCGGCATTCTCTCAAGCATTCTTACCATCTTGAAGAATTGACTTTTCATTATTTCGGCTTGATCTGGAGCTAATGCAGTTTCTTTCAGGTAAATTATTGCTTCTTGCAACATCTCTAGGCATTCTTCCGATATTATTGCTGGTTTTCTTTCTAAATCATCGTTTATCATAATAACCGCTAGCTAATCTTTCGTCTATTATCCTTTCAGCTTCTTCTATTGGCATTGCTTTCCCGCTTTCAAACTGTTTAAGGCTTATGGACAGCCTTCTATCTAGCTCTATTTCGTCCAGCAGGTCATTAGCTAAACCTCCCAGTCCCAGAACGCCCATAGCATTCGCTATTTCCGTTTCGTTTGCCATAATCGCTGTTGCCATAATTCTACCTCTCTGCGTAATATACAAAATCCTGTTGTGTGCATTTTATGTGGAGTAGAGACGCAAAGCATTGCGTCTCTACGATAAATCTCCGTGGCAGGAAACGAGCTTTTCCTTGTCGATTTCTGTTGTTCCTCGTAAAATTAAGCCTTCTTCATGGATGCCGCATTCTACTCCGGCATTTTTTAAGTCTTTGTAGAGGGCTTCTAGAATGGGCTTGCAGTGCTCGGCTGCCCAAACGGGTAACCTGAGGATGGTTTCGCCGTCGGCGAAACAGGCGAGCTTGGCGAGCAGAGGGATTTCCGCTATGCAGGTGGACAGCATGTCTGCGCTGAAGCGGCGACCTATAAGGCCGCGCGCGGTTTTCACCTTTAGGCTTCCCCAAACATCGTTGCCTCGCTCGTGCCTGGATTCAACTTCGATATCTGCTCCCAAACGCTTGAAAGCAGAGAAAATTCCAGCACGGCTCGTGTCTAGGCAAACTGTTTTTATTGTGATTTCAGAACCTGGAGTTATAGATGCTTTAAGAACCAAAGAGGCCGCCTCTGTTACCGAGCCCGCTATAAATCTGTCTCTTGCTAACAGTGAACGCACGGGAGGAATATTGCAAATCCATTTTCTTTCGGCTTTTATGCCTTGCGCCCTTGCCATGCGCTTTGCAAGCTCATCGCTTTCATCAGGACCATCTTGTTTCCATTCCAATTCTACGCCGAAAGAAGCAAGTTCCCTAATTAAGGAATCGTTTATGGCAATTTTTTCTGTGCAATAAAAAGCTTCGCCTTTTAATAAACATTCAATTATTTTTTTATTCCGCTTTTGATAAGGAAAGGAATCTCCTACCCACTCCAAATCAAGAGGCATTTGGCATTTAAAATTAGTGCCCTCTATTTCCCACTGATTTTCTTTTGCATTAATGCCTGCGCCCATATTCCTTAAATAATCAGCAAAAGCCGCAAATTCCGGAGTTGCTTTAACTCTGTGGATAATGGTGGTTCCATTGGCAAGAGCGGCTAAAAAAGCACAATTGAAAAAAGCTTCTTTTTCCGTGCAGAGCTCAAATTCTCCTTTTATGTGCATAAACCCCCTCGCTTTCTAAAATTTTAATTGCGTTATTTGCATCGTTTTCCGCTTTGAATGCTAAAAGCAAGGTTCCGCCAATGCCTTCGCGTACTTTCATAAGTTCAATATCTCTAATGTTTATATTGTTTTCTGCAAGTGGAGCAAGCGCTTTTAATATGGAACCCGGTTCGTCTGGAATATGCACTACAATTTCGTAGAGCGGGTAAGCGTAGTTTTTTGCAGTCTCTAGGTGGTAGCGCGTTTGATTGCCATATAAAAAGTTATTTTCAAGTTCGCTGAATTGTTCGGTAGCAAGCTTTGTTTTTATTTCCGAGGCTTTTTCTGAATAGCTTTCAAGCGCTTTGGTTATATTTTTTTTGTTGGTTTCCAAAATATCCTTCCACATACTCCAGGGTGAACTGGCAATGCGAGTCATATCTCTAAAGCCGCGACCTGCAAGGTGCAAGTGATTTTTTGCTTCTGGCAAAATGCCTGCCGCTATGGAAGTGCTTAGGAGCTGCGGCGCATGGCTTAGCCATGCCATTGCAAGGTCGTGTTCCTGCGGTGAAATTTGCACAGGCCTTGAACCCAGAAAATGCAGAAGCTCGCTTAAATTTTTCGGCAATTCCGTTAAGTTTTCCGGCAAGCAATAAAGCCAGTAGGCATTTTCAAAAATAGAAGGATCGCTATGCTCAAAGCCGTTTTTTTCGGAACCCGCCATTGGATGCCCGCCCACAAAGCAAAAAGGAGCCGGCAGGGAAAACCCGGCAGTGCAAATTTCTTCTTTTGTGCTGCCTATATCGCTAACCACTATTGTTTTTGAAATTAAACCTGCATTGTTTTTTAAAATTTCAATTTGCGATAAAATATGCTTTATAGGCCCGCACAGCAGAATTAAATCGGAATCCGGCAACCAACTATTTATTTCTGCATATTCAAAAAAATCATCTGCCACGCAAAGCTCTTTTGCTTTTTGCAGAGTTCCTTTTGAGCTTACCACGCGAATTGCAGTTTGCAATTTAGCCTGCTTAACGGCAGCCGCCACCGACCCCGCCAACAAACCGAAACCGATTAACGTAATGCGCATTTTTATGTGCTTTCCAATCTTACTGATTCTTCTATTATCTTTTTAAAAATATCGATCAAAAAATCGTTGCTTACGGGGCCGGGATTTTTTTGCACTACTCTGTTTAGGATTAGGTTTTCTCTTTTTGAATCTACTATGGGCAGACCTTGTTTCTTTTTTATTCTCCCGATTTCAAGCACTTGCCTAGCGCGTTCGTTTAAAAGCGAAATTAGCTGGCCTTCTATTGAGTCAATATTTTTTCTTAAAGCTTCTATCTCTGGAGTCATACATTAATCTCTAAATTTCAAAATCTACCACGGCGCGCGTTTCAACTACGGAACGAACCCATTTGGCAACGTGAACGTGTGCAGGGTGCTTTTGGTAATCTGCCAAATCTTCTTTGGTTTCAAATCTAGTGTATAAACCAACATCGTAAGCCGCGGGGGACTTTTCGAAATCAGTGCCAGCTTCTATAACAAGGGCAGAGGGAACCACGCCATTCAAAGCGTTTAGCCTTTGCACCATTATTTCAGCATTTTCTTCCCCAGTGCGGCCATCTGCCTGCGCCTTCATTTTCCAAAAAACCAAGTGAACTATCATAATGCTAATTTAGAAAAAATTAACTCATGCTTAATAAGCTTGTACGTACCTCGCTATGCTACTTAATATCTCCGCCTTTCAATCTCATATTTACAAGCAAGCCAACTAAAATCATGCAGGTTAATACAAAAGAACCGCCGTAAGATAAGAATGGCAAAGGCAGGCCCGTAACGGGCATAAAGCCTACGGTCATTGCTATATTCACAAAGATATGGAAAAAGAAAATTGCGCAGGATCCCGCAACTACCAAGTTCGCAAATTTATCTGAATGCAAACGGCATATCATAATACTTCGCCAAAGCAAAACAAAGAACAAAACCAAAACCACAGATGCGCCTACAAAGCCGAATTGCTCACCCAAAACGCTGAAAATAAAATCGGTGTGCTCCTCTGGCAAAAATGCCAAATTCGTTTGCGAACCTTCGCCAAAACCCTTGCCGAACATACCGCCGCTCCCTATGGCAATCTGCGATTGTATAACTTGATAACCCTCGCCCTTTGGATCGCGCGTTGGATCTATAAATGTTAAAATACGGCTTTTCTGGTGCTCTGCCATTGTGTTCCAAGCCATTTGGCTAACATAGCCTGCGCCTATACCCAAAATCATTACTGTTGCAATAATCCATATTGGGAATTTAAATTTTATAGATGTAAAGAACACGCAAATTATAAGCAAGCTCCAGTAAAGAGCAGAAGTAGCAGAAAGTATAACGCTCGCAACGGGGCTTACAAGCAAAAATAAATCAACAAGCCTAAAACCAGCCCAGTAAAAATGCACAAGAGTAATGGCTACAAAAACCAACGAGGTGCCTAAATTCGGCTGCTTTAAAACAAGGGCAAAAGGGACAATAAAAAGCAAAGCGGGAACCAGCAGAGTTTTAGGCCTTTCTATGCTAACGCTATGCTTTGAAAGCCAAAGAGAGCTAGTGAGCAAATAGGCTATTTTTGCAAATTCCGAAGGCTGAAATCTAAAACCGCCAATTTCCAGCCAGCGCCCCGCTCCTTTTGATACATGTCCAAAATCAATCACTAAAAACAGAGTAATTATTGAAATAGCATAAGTAACCCACGCTATATTTTTCCAGAATTTTGCCGGTAATAAAATTACAACCGCAGCAATAGCAAAACCGGCGGCAAAATGCGTGATTTGCTTAAACCACTCTGTTTTGTGCCACACAAGCTCGGTATTGCTGGTTGCAGAATATACAAGCATAATCCCTATTCCAATAAGGGCGAAAAGCGCAATCATAAAAAGCCAGTCTATTTTTTTCATTTTGCCGCCTGCGAAGAATTTGGGTGAAAATAAGCATTCAAAATTTTTTGAGCAATTGGCGCAGCCATTGCTCCGCCGCCGCCCGCATTTTCCAAAACAACGCCAACAGCGATTACCGGCTCTTCCAAAGGCGCTACGGCCACGAACCAAGCATGCGTTTTATCGCCGTGCGGATTTTCTGCGCTGCCGGTTTTTCCGCCAACCCTGATTCCCGGCACAATAGCCCGCCGTGCTGTTCCGCCAGGAGCATTTACAGCTAAATCCAAGCCTTTTAGCACAGCTTTTCTTGTGGATTCTGAAAGTGCTCCATCGCTTATTTTTTCCGGTTTATATTCTTTTAGCACTTTTCCATCTGGGCTTGTAACCCGCTTTAAGAAATGCGGTTTGTATAGGCCATTGCCTGTTGCGAGTGCGCCAACCATGGCCGTTTGCTGCAAGGGCGTAACTGTAATAGCACCCTGCCCAACTGAAATATTCAATATTTCTCCGCGAGACCATTTCCAGCCTCTCCTCTCAAACCATTTTTCATAAGAAGCGGAGTCTATTACCGTTCCAAAGCGCTCACCGGGTATATCTACTCCAAGCGCAGCTCCATAGCCGAATTTTCTGGCCATTTCGCCAATTCTCCTATTGCCTATATCCAAACCCGCCTGATAGAAAAATACATTGCAAGATACTTTCAGCGCATCTAGTATGTTTAATGTTCCGTGCCCGCCTGCATGCCAGCACCTTGCATATCTGTTTCCAAAGCGAAACCCGCCCAAGCAAGGCGTTTTATATCTGCTATGCTCCGTGAAAACGTTATTTTCCAACCCGGCTGCCGCAGTAATAACTTTAAAAACAGAGCCAGGCGGATATAGCCCGCTTATTGCGCGATTGGTCAAGGGCTTTGCGGTATCTAAGGCAACAGATGCCCACGCTCTGTGGAGCTCTCTTTTTTCCAAAGAAAAAATATTTGGATCAAGCGAGGGCTTGCTAACCATTGCGTAAATTTCGCCATTCTGCGGATTTAATGCTACAACCGCTCCTTTAAAATCTTCTGGAATGGAAGTTTCTGCAATTTGCTGCAAGTTCCAGTCTATTGTGGTAACAATGGAATTGCCGGAAATAGCTTTTATGGAAGGCATTTCTGTCATGGTTCTAATTTCGCGCCCAAGCGCATTTACTTCCACAAATTTCAAGCCGTTTTCGCCCCTAAATTCTCTTTCGTAGGTAAATTCCAGGCCTTTTTTGCCAATGCGGTCGCCCATAACATAATGTTCATTTTGCGGCAGTTTAAGTTCTTGCTCAGATATTTCGCTTGTGTAGCCAAATATGTGCCCGCCTTGCGAGCCAAAGGGATAATCTCTGCGTGATTCAACTAAAATTTCAATGCCGGGCAGTTCTTCGGAACGTTCTTCAAAAAGAGCTACAATTTCTTGCGAAGCATCTTCTATAAGCCTTTGGAACCTAAATCTTTGCCACCTGCCTCTTTCAAAGGAAAAAGCGAGAGCTGAGGAATCTAGCAATCTTTTACCTTCGGTATCTGTAATTCTCAAAAGCCTGTTAAAAACGGAATCTCTGTCTTCCCTGCTTTTTAACTGGCTATATAAAAGCGATATTTGGTAAGATGGCCTGTTGCGAACCAAAACCACTCCGTTGCGATCTAAAATGTACCCTCTGTTTGCTTTTATATTTATTTTGCGAATGCGATTTTCTTCGGCTCTTTTAAAGTTTACTTCGTGTTCAAAGTACTGTAATTGCAATAGCCTTAAAATCAAAACAATAAAAGCAATAATAACTGCGCATATAAATACCAACGATTTTAAATTTATTTCTTGTCGGTTATCTTCTGAGCGTTCTAATTGCGAGAGCATAGTTTTTTACGTTTGGCTCGTTCTTAAGTCACCTATATAGTGCAGAATGCTTAGAGTACCAATAGCCAAAAAACCTATGGCATAGAGAGCCAAAAAAGGCCCTATTAAATAAATTCTTGCGTCTATATATTCTAAAAGCCCAAAAACGCAATAAGCACCAACAAACAATTCAATAAAAGACAGTTTTGGGAATTTTTGCTTGAAATTTGTTGTTCGAGTGTTGCCGCCTTGTTTGGGAGTTCTAATAAACGAGCTTTTGCGCCCGGTAATTGCCGAAAAAACAGCGCAAGTATTGCTAACTGCAATGCCCACACCCAAGCTCATAAGCAAAGGAATGGCTGCCATTCTACGTTTCCAGCCAATGGAACCGGAGAATTTTTGAGCTACAAAATAAAGCGTGGAGGGTGCTATGGCTGCAAGGGCTATGGTTGTGAATATGATTGTGAATAGCCATATAGGTATGCTTGCAAGCTTTGAATGCCCAAAAGCCAGCAACGGAAATGCGGAAACAGCAGTGAATAGCATTAAAGGGTGAATGGAATAATGCGTGGTGTGCATAAAGGATTGGTATTTAACCAAGGGGGAAACCTTTGATTTGAAAACCTGCGGGAGAACCTTTATAGCGGTTTGAAGCGAACCTTTTGCCCAGCGGTATTGCTGGCTTTTGAATGCGTTAACGTCTGCGGGGAGTTCGGCCGGCACAATTACATCGAAAACGAATTTCATTTTCCAACCGGCGAGCTGGCTGCGGTAGGATAAATCCATATCTTCGGTGAGGGTATCGCCCTGCCAACCGCCTGCGCTATCGATTGCCTCACGGCGCCAAACACCGGCAGTGCCGTTGAAATTCATAAATAAGCCGCCCCAGCTGCGAGCGGACTGTTCTATTACAAAGTGACCATCTATGCCAATGGATTGCGCAAGGGTTAAACCAGATTCACCCCTGTTTAAGTGCCCCCAACGCCCTTGAACCAAGCCTATTTTCTTGTCCATAACGAGATAGGGGATAGTGTGCATTAAAAAATTCTTTTCTGGGACAAAATCTGCATCGAAAATTGCCAAAAACTCGCCTTCGCACTCTGCCATTCCTGCTTTTAGGGCTCCGGCTTTGTATTCTGGGCGAACTGTTCGGTGAATTAGGCTTATATTGTAGCCTCTTTCTTTCATTTCTGCGACTTTTCTGCGGGAAATATCGATGCAATCATCGGTAGAATCGTCTAAAACTTGGATTTCGTGCAAATGTCGTGGGTATTCCATTGCGCAAACGTTTTCTATGAGGCGCTCTACGCATGTTCCTTCGTTGAATACGGGAAGCTGGGTGGTAACCTTGGGTAAATCGTTGGGATTTAGGTTTTTTAGGAAGTTTTCCAGTGCTTCTTTATCGTTTTTGCGGTTTTTCTTGAAATTTTTAAGGAACAGGAATATGCTAAAATAACAGTTGAAGCCGTATAAAACTAGACCTACTCCTGCAAAAACATAAAGGACAAACAATGCGTCCAAAAGAAACGTAGCAACCATTTGTCCCGTAAATATAGAATATTTTTTCCTTTTTGGCTAGGGTAGAAAATGAAAAAAACATTTTTTTCATAAAAAGCGCTGATTTTTAGCCGTTTTTTGAGAAATTATCTGCTCCCTACTCTCTACTCTCTATTCCCCAGCGGCTAAATCAGCGTTTACAATATTTTCTATCTTTCCCCCAAATGCTTTCAAACAAGTCAAAAAAAATCTTTAGCGAGCTTGGCAAGCAAGCTGGCAAGCCCCACGTGGAGGCTCTCTCGCTTATGTTCAGACCTAGAGTCAGTATTTTGAAAAGCGCACCCCCCCCCTAGCAAGCGAGCTAATTTCAGCCACAGGAGCTTACCATGAAGCTTAAATTTATTTTCAAGAGTATTTTCATCCTGTTAATCCTGATAATCGGGGGTATCGGGGTCCAGACATGCTCCAACGACCACCCGGCTATTGACTGGTCATCTGACGAATGGCGACTGTTGTTTGCTGGGTCTAGCAGTTCTGCGGAAATGAGTAGCAGTTCGCAAGGCACCGATGTTGGTCTTTGTAACGGCAAGGAGTACAGCACGCTGCTTTACGATTGCATTCGAGGCGAAATTGTGGGCTCTTGCAAAGGCGTTGATTACTATCCTGAGTATCAGCGCTGCGATAACGGCGAGATAAAAGATGGAGCGGAGATTTCAAGTTCATCGAGCAGCGGCGAAGTTGCTTCGTCTAGCAGTTCTGTCGCACCCAGCAGTAGTTCTGCGGAGTTGTCGTCTTCCAGCGATGAGCAGAGCAGCAACAGTTCCAGCGAAGAGCCAAGCAGTTCTTCTGAGTCGCCTAGCTCGTCTAGCGTTGCCAGCTCTAGCTCGGTTGAGGCATCGTCTTCGAGCAACGTGCCTAGCAGCAGTTCGGTTGAGGCTAGCAGTTCTTCTGAAGCACCTAGCTCATCTAGTGTTGCGAGTTCAAGCTCGGTTGAGCTGTCGTCTTCTGGCGTTGCTTTGAGCAGTAGTTCTGTTGCTCCGAGCAGTTCTTCTGAAGTGCCCAGTTCGTCTAGCGTTGCGAGTTCAAGCTCAGTCGCAAGCTCTAGCTCCGCTGAGAGTTCCAGCTCCGTGGCATCGTCTTCGAGCAACGCACCCAGCAGCAGCTCTGTTGCTCCGAGCAGTAGTTCGGCGGGGCCTAGCAGTAGTTCAATTGTTCCTAGTAGTTCTAGTTCCGGCAGCGCCTTGATTGAATGTGGCGGTTTATTTTTCAGCCCAGCAACACATTTCTGCCACAATGGTGTCCCCTATGCCTTATGCGGAGGCTCGCCGTACAACCCCGATACGCATAAGTGCTGCGGCGGCAACCAGCCGTACAATCCCGCGCTGCAATTCTGCTATAGCGACAGCCAGGTTGGAGATTACTGCGGCATAAATCCGCAGACTTATTATAACCCGAGTTTATACGAATGCAAGCCAAGCATCAACCCCAATGGCTTATTTTTAAAAGAGCCTGTGACTTATGAAGGCGAGGATTACGAAGCTGTTTTGATAGGCACCCAAGTTTGGATGGCAAGAAATTTGAACTTCAACGCAACAGGCAGTGTATGTTACGATAATACTCCAAGCCGCTGTACAACTTTCGGTCGTCTTTACGATTGGGCTACCGCTTTAGGCCTTGACCCAATTTGCAATTCCAGTAATTGTGCCAGTCAAGTGCAAGCAAAGCATCAAGGCATCTGCCCTTCTGGCTGGCATTTGCCTAGCGATGCCGAATGGACTGCGCTGACGAATTATGTTGGGTCGCCTGCAGTAACCAAGCTTAAGGCTGTTAGCCGCTGGTATGGCACTGACAATGGCACGGACGATTTCGGCTTTTCGGCCCTCCCGGGCGGCCATGGCAATTCTGATGGCGATTTCAGCGCTGTCAGCATCAACGGCCACTGGTGGAGCGCTAAGGAGGAGTTTGCCAGCAGCGCATGGCACCTGGGCATGAGCGGCTACCACAGCGGTGTGGAAAGCGGCGGCTACGGTAAGTCGAGGTACTTGAGTGTTCGTTGCGTTAAGGATTAATTGTCTGAACTCCGATGGCCCCGATTAAAAGGATTAACATGATATGAGCAATTTACTTCAACGCCAAAACTTCTTCCCTTGGAAGCTCAGTAGCTTTTGTGATTTGAGCAACAGAAAGCCCCATGGCTTTAAGGTTCCGAGCGGTTTGCCAAACGCCCTCTCTCAAGCCACGCCCAAAGCCAGCCTTGTCGCCTTCGCCAAAGCCTTGTTTCACGCCACGCCCAAAACCAGCTTTCTCGCCCTGCCCAAAGCCTTCCCTTTTGGCGTAAGCAATAGTGGCATTGTAAACATCAATCTCTTTCATAGCTGCCTCATAATCACGAAGTTCACTCTCCGTGAAATTAGAAAATTCAGCAATGTCAAAAACGCCCC
>JAITFT010000155.1 GCA_031281155.1 Candidatus Fibrimonadaceae bacterium | reverse complement strand
TGTACCCCTGTTTCCAATACTGACTTATTTGGACATTTCGGATTATAGTACGCTAATACTACTTCACCTTTGATATACTTATTTATAAGGGATTTAGCGCTATGAGGGAAATTTTTTCTAATATAATCTCCAATAAAGATTTTTTCAGAAGAAATTATCCCTTCAACCATATATTGATATTTAACTTTTGCTTTGTACAAAACGCCCATATCGTTTCCAATACCTTCATTTACAACTTCCAATTTGGAGGTATCAATTATGCTTTCTATCGGCAACCATTTATTTGTTTGTTTTGATAAAATAAACAGATAAAAAAAATGCAGCAAAAATAAAATCCCAATCAAAAAAATAACATCTACAACCACTTTATATTCCATAAATAAAAAAATGATTAATAATAATGAAATTTAGCCATTTCCCCTCCTTGGCGCAAGTTTAGCGATAGCGTAACTTGTGCCTGCTCGTCTCTCATCAATTGATTATCCATATATCATCTCTATTTTTATCATTCCTTTTTCACCTGCATAATCTACCGCACTACTATAAGGATAATGTTCCGCTCTATCCGTAAAACCTACTGCTACAGGATTTACGTGTATGTAGTTCAATGCCTTATCTATTTTATCAGTATTGTTTGAAATTTCAACAGGCTGATTGTGTCAGGGTCAACGCATTTAAATTTTGAGTAAATTAATTAAGAACTCCTTGTTCCAAGCCGCTTTCAGCCTTTTTGAGCGCAAAGATTCTTTCCCTTTATCTTTTTTGAGTAAATTCAGAGCAATTTTTCTGACGATAGCAAAGTTTGCAGCAGCATGATTAGCACGCTTTCGTTGTTCGTCTTCCCGAAAAACCATATCTAGCGTCCAATGCAAATTGTTTTCAACCGCCCAATGACTGCGAATACACTTGTTGAAGTCATTGTCTGAGATAAGACTGCTGATATAGAATCTCTCTTGCGTCTCCGTTTTGTTTTTAAATTCGCGGGTAGAGGTGATTTTTATCACAGTAGTAAGTTTTTCCCAGCGGTTTTCAGGATCCACAATTAATCCTTTTTCAAAGACTTCACAGCGCCGGGTCTCTATTCGTCCATGTCCTTTTTCCATTATAGAAGTATCAAATACAGGACGGTTGCGCTTGCACGTAGCATGTACTTCTTCTTGCAAACTGCCCTGATTGCCTTTAACGGCAAGAATATAATCACCTCCCTCTTTTATAATTTTTTTGGCAATTGCCGTTTGGGTCCCCATTGCGTCAATAGTGATAATGCTCCCTTTAATATCCAGTAAATCAAGTATGACTGGAATGACGGTTATTTCGTTTGTCTTTTCTCCACATTCAATCTGACCTAAACAAATCCCGTTTTCCACACTCCAGGCATGTACCGAATGTAGTGGCGAGCGATGGTGAAAATTGTCTTTTGAACCACGAATAGTTTTGCCGTCAATAGAGATCACACGCTCCAAAATCTTGTCATCTTTAAGACCTTGTGCCCATGAAATAAAACAGCGTTCAAACAGACGCGGATTCAACGCCTGAAATACTCGATTAATGGTATCATGAGAGGGGATTCCGTTTTTGAGCTCAAGAAATTGTTTGAGAAATGAAAAATTTTGCTTGCCGAACAGCTCTATTGAATCGTAAGATTCTGCTCCGCTTAACACGGCAAGAATGCTTAATATGATAATATCCAATAAGGTATGCTTTTTCCCGCGTTCTATACGGGGGTCAGGCAAAGACTTGAATGACTGATGAAGGGCTGTTTGTATCATAAATTCATGTATATAATTAAGTTTACACAAATTCACGATATAAGATTGATTTTATTGCGCTGTATGTCAAATAGTTATCAACACACAGCATCATTTTTTGTCAATAACAACTGGTTTTTTTATTTTATAATGCGTTGACCCTGAAAGAGTTCCCGCAAAGCGGGAAAAAGAGGGGGCAAAATTTTCCGCCGAAGGCGGACGAAAAACCACCACCATAAACCGAAAAATGAAAAGAGGCTAAAAATCTAATGGATAATTTTTTTCGATTTCGACTTTCTCGATTATTTTTTTTCTTTTTTTCCTGCCGCGAAGCGGCAAAAATTCCCCCCTCTTCTATGTTGTAAACCAAACCCCCGAGTATTATTTAATTAACTTTAACTGTTTTATTTTATTGAAAATATTTTCATTACCTTTGCACACAGGAAGTTGAAGAGGAAACGGGCTCTGCTGGGGAGCAACCTGTGAGCAATAAACTTCCTGCGTTACGCAGTAACAAATTGATAAGGGATAACATTTTTTGGTTGTCCTTTATTTGTTACTGATATCGCCTTATGGCTCAAAAAACCCAATTATTGACTATCGTTTTTTTAACCATTTTCATTATAAACCCTGTTCAAATAACCTTCTATCAGTAGATAAACTACATTTTCCTTTTTCAATTTATTCAGGTAAAAAGTGCCGCATTCTTTTTTAAGCAGACTGGCTGCAAGAGGGGCATAGCGGTCACCTTAAAATAATATTGATCATTTGAGAGGTTTCATTTAACAATACCTGTAACATATTCTTTTTTGTTTTTAAGTACAAAATATATTCTGTTCACTAATTTTCGAGCAATTC
>JAITFT010000150.1 GCA_031281155.1 Candidatus Fibrimonadaceae bacterium | reverse complement strand
ATTTCAATAACGCCAAACAACAGCATAAGAGTTGTAGATAACGGGCGCGGAATTCCAACAGATATTCAGCCCAGCGAAAATGTCGGCACATTGCAAGTTGTTATGACCAAACTGCACGCCGGCGGCAAATTCGACGACAATGCCTACAAGGTCTCTGCAGGCCTGCACGGCGTGGGTGTTAGCTGCGTTAATGCTCTTTCCACAAAACTTATAGCAACTATCACCAGAGGCGGGAAAATTATACGCCAGGAATTTTCGAGAGGGCATCCCATTGCTCCCCAGCAAGAAATTGGCGAAGCGCCAATGGACTCTCACGGAACCTGCATTGAATTTTACCCCGATTCAAGCATTTTCACCGAAACAGAATACAGTTACGAAACCATTGCAACAAGAGCAAGGGAATTTGCTTTTTTAAACAAGGGCTTGACCTTGGCAGTTAGTGATGAGCGAGTAGAAGATGCCTCCAAGAGAGAGGAGTTTTGCTACCCGGGTGGTCTCGGTTCCTTTATTGAGTATATAGATCAAAACCGCAGATCCCTTTTTGAAAAGCCCATAGTCATTTCAACAGAAGCAGGCGGCTACCCACTGGAAATAGCGCTTCGCTACACAGACAGCTACCAAGACAATCTCTTTAGCTTTGTGAACAATGTGAACACCTACGATGGCGGAACTCACGTAACAGGCTTTAAATCTGGTTTAACTAGAGTTGTGGTAAAACACGCAACTGGCAAAATTTCAAAGCAAAAAAAAGACGTTGAAATTACAGGTGCAGATGTTTTGGAAGGTTTAACCGCTGTTATAGCCATTAAAATTCCTCAGCCTCAATTCGAAGGGCAAACAAAAAGAAAGCTAGGAAACTCCGAAGCCAAAAGCGGCGTGGAAGTTGCCCTGTTTAGAACCTTAGATGAATTTTTTGCAGAAAACCCGGCCATAACAAAAATTATAGCAGAAAAAGTTTATAACACTGCAGAGGGCAGAGTAGCGGCTTATAAAGCAAAAACGGCGGTTAGCAGAAAAGGCTTTTTAGAGGGTGGCGGTTTGCCGGGCAAACTCTCAGATTGCTCATCTAGAGACCCTGAAAAATGCGAGCTCTTTTTGGTTGAGGGTGATTCTGCGGGCGGCTCTGCAAAGCTGGGGCGCACAAGAGAATTCCAAGCTATTCTTGCTTTGAAAGGAAAAATTTTGAATGTGGAAAAAGCAAACGATGTTCAAATTTTCGGCAATAGCGAAATAAAAACCATAATTCAATCCATTGGCACAGGCATAAGAGATGATTTTAAAATAGAGAAACTTCGTTACCACAAAATAATAATAATGACCGATGCCGATGTTGATGGCTCGCACATTCAAACGCTTCTGCTCACATTCTTTTACCGCTATATGCGGCCGCTTGTTGATGGCGGCTTTGTTTATTTGGCAACGCCACCGCTTTACCGAGTAAAAACAGGCAAACAGGAAACCTATTGTTTTTCAGATGAAGACAAAGACGAAGTATTGCGAGCCGTAAAAGAGGCTGGAAAAAAGGCAGAGCTGCAGCGTTATAAAGGTCTTGGCGAAATGAATCCAGATCAGCTTGCGAGCACCACAATGTCACCGGAAAGCAGGGTGCTAAAGCAATGCTGCGTAGAAGATGCCATTAACGCAGACCAGATTTTCTCAATGCTAATGGGAGAAGAAGTTGAGCCCCGCCGCAGGTTTATAGAATCGAATGCCCACAAGGTGCTAGATAAATTGGACGTTTAGGGCTACGCCCCTACAACCGTAATGCGCTTCCCCTGATGCTCCTCAGGGCGCATATACAGTTTTTCGTCCCAGCTTTTATCCGCAGCCCTGTCGAAGACAACAAGCCAGCCCTCGCTCGTTCCGCACTTGTCCATATAAGCCGAAAGCTGCTCCAAGCCCTCCGAAACGCTCCTGCTATTTCGCAAAATCTTAAGCTCAATAGGGTATTTATGGCCATCGTAAACAACGCACAAATCCGCTCGCCTCGTGCCAAGCGCCATTTCCCTGACAACATGGCCGCCGCCGTTGATTACGCGCTGCAAAAAGCCTTGGAAAACCAAATGAGGGGCGGCTTCATCGTATTGGTATAAATCCTTTTTATAGCGGTCTATCCAAATTTCGCTATTCTCACGCCAAAACTCCTGGAAATCCTTAACCAAAAAATCCATGTCTATTTTGCCGTTTTTCATGTAGCGAGGAACTTCGTAGTCTTTGTAGTCGCTTCTTACCGAATCCTGAACGCCCTGGCTCAAAATCCTGATTATTATCTCGGCATAAATTTTATTTGCTGGCTCAACTGCGCTGCCTAATTCCCTTATCAAGCCCAAGTCCCTTGTGTAAAGATAATCATCCGAAGTTTTATCTATAACCTCTCCGCCCAAAATCAAAGGCTGTATAACCTTGCGTACCCTTTCTTCCTTCAGTCGCTCTATCAAACTGTCGAAGTGAGTGCCTCTTGCGAGAATTATGTTGCTAATCGCCTGCTCTGCGATTTCTGCGGTGACAGGCTTGGAGTAGTCTTTTCGGAGTATCTTCTCCACGCTTTCTCTGGCTATGGCATTCACAAGCCACGGCTGGCCTTGCGTTTGCGCGAAGATATGATCAACTGCCTGCGGTTCAAAAAACTGCCCTGTTTCTGCGGTATGCTGGCTGTAAAGCTCGGAGATTTCGCTGCGGGTAAAAGCAGGCAAGGTAAAAGTTTCCTTCACTATATTGAAAGGGCTTGCACTACCCAAGGTAGCAGAGTCGTCTCTTATGCTGGCTTTGTAGTCTCTAATGTTGCGCATGCCGACAAGGGCGAGAGAGTGGACAAAAGGCACTCTGGGCCTATTTATGTACCCGTTTCTAAGCTGCCTTAGAAAAGTTATCAAGGTTCCATTTGCCAAACAGTCCGCTTCGTCAAAAAGTATAATCAAAGGCTTATCCAGGGTTCTGCAATATGCGCTGAGCGATGTTCTCAATACATTGGTGATATCGCTGTTATCGGCGTTTTCAGCGAAACCTTCAGGCATATTATGGTCGTTAAGCGCAGCTTTTATGCTTTTTACAATCGCAGGTATTCCCCTTTCTGGCTCTATAAGCTCTTGCACCCCTTCAAGTGAGCAATACAAGGCATAATATTTGCCTTCGGATTCTATTTTATCAACAAAATCCCACAAAAACGTTGTTTTCCCGCTCTGCCTTGCGGAGTGGATAACGAAATAGTGTTTCGAATCTATCAAATCCATCACCTCTTCGCCTATATTGCGCAAAGGATCTAGCATATAGTGTTCGCTGGAGTTGCAGGGACCGGCAATGTTGAAGATTTTTTTGAGCATTATGGGTAAGGTAGAAATTTCTATAGTTGTCCCATCAGCTTCGCTAAAATATCATCGTTTGCGATAGAAAAATGCTAGATAAATTGGACGTTTAGGGTTAATGAGCTTGCCTGAGAGGCTCCCTGGTGTGGGAGCTTCCTACTCATGCGTCCTTTTTTCTGCGTACTTTATGCCTAAATTTTAGCAAAGCGAGATTGATTTCAATATCTGTTTCCATATCGGAAACATCCAAGCTGTTGCCTAAAACCTCAGCAATTATTTCGCCGCTTTTTTGCATTAGGGCATTTTGCTGCTCTTTTTCCGGTTTTTTCGCTAACTCGCCAAGATTTCGGGACAGCTCCCTTATTTTAGCGAATGTTTCCACTATTGCTATTGTTGTTTGCGTTGCTTTTGGGCTCTTGAGGATTGTTGCGAGCATATAAAGCCCTTTTTCGGTAAAGGCTTTGGGTAGTTTATTTTTACCGCCCCAACTTGATGTCAAAATTTTTGATTTCAAGTTTTGCCATTCGCCTAAATCTAACGATAAAACGTATCCTTCCGGAAACTTATCAAGGTTGTTTTTAACCGCTTGATTGATTTCCCTTGCTTCCACTTCATATAGCTTAGCTATATCGCTGTCCAAAAGAACCCGTTCGCCACGGATTGTGATAATCAAGTTTTCAACTTGATTGCTTAGAATTATGTCGTTCATAAAAAACTCCTATTTTTTGTTTATTAGTTTAGACATGGCGGCTAGCTGGCGTTGCCGCCCAAGGACCCCCTCATTTTATTCGGCACGTCCTGTGCCTCACCCTTCGGGCCAGCCTGCGAGGCTGTTCGCCTAATGGCA
>JAITFT010000103.1 GCA_031281155.1 Candidatus Fibrimonadaceae bacterium | reverse complement strand
AAATCAGATTTTGACGCTCCTGGCTTGAGTGCGGCAAACGAGCTTCTTGAATACAGCCGTTTGAGCCGCGAGGATAAGCTCAGATACGATTGGTATGTTGATAAATGGCGCAGCAATGTGAGTTCAATTAATACCGCTAGGGATGAGGGCAAAGCAGAAGGCAAGGCGGAGGGCGAGCTTGAAGGCGAGGCTCGTGTTCTTGAACTCATGGCTAAGGGGCATACTCTTGAGCAGATTAAGGATATTTTGAAACTTCAAAAAAACTCAGATTCACCACTCTTAACCGAAATGTAACAAAAAAGTAGCGAATATTGTAACCTTCAATAGCTAAGTTAACGTCGAGCATGAAATTTAGTCTTAAATGGTGGATTGAGAAAGTAATAGAAAAGATCTTTGCTTTTAGCGGTATGGTGACCACAATCACCATTTTGCTTATAGTAGCCTTTTTATTCAACGAAGGTTTCGGTTTATTCAGAAGCCCTGTAGTTGAAAGAGGCTCTGCCCTGCTGGTCAACACAGCTAACCCTGCTGAGTATGTAAACTCAACCGATATTAAAAAGATTTTTAACTACGCAATAAAAAATTGGTCTGAAATAGAAGACATTAAAAGCGGATTTAACGAAGATATAATCCCATTTCGCATCGACGATATATTCAGTGTTTACAAAGAAGAGGAATTTGGCGAAAATTATGAAAAACTAACGGAAAAATTGGGCGAACATATAGCTAATACGCCCGGAATACTGGCTTTTCTCCCCGAACAATATATGCCAACAGATTTTGAAGGAGTTAGAACACTCGAAAAAAGAACAATCCATCCCAAATATTTTTTCTTAGGAATGGAATGGCTCCCAACATCAAGGCCTGCGCCGCAGTTTGGCGTAGTGACCCTTATACTTGGAACGCTGTTGGTAAGTTTGGTAGCAATTCTAATTGCCACGCCGCTTGGGCTGGGAGTAGCCATATATCTCTCCGAATTGGCGCAAAGCAGAGTGCGTGATATTTTGAAACCAGCTATAGAATTGCTTGCTGGAATCCCGTCCGTTGTTTATGGTTTTTTCGGTTTAGTTGTTTTAGTCCCTATAGTGCAGAAAACTTTTAATTTGAATGTCGGCGAAACCGCTCTTACCGGCAGTATTATACTCGCAATTATGGCCTTGCCCACAATAATAACCGTTTCGGAAGATGCCATGCGCAGCACTCCGCGTTCCATGCGAGAGGCAAGCCTTGCTTTGGGCGCCACGCATTGGCAAACAATTTATAAGGTGATAATTCCTTATGCAGCTTCGGGAATATCCGCAGCGATTGTTTTAGGAATTGGGCGTGCCATTGGAGAGACTATGGTGGTATTGATGGTAACAGGAAACGCCGCCAGAATGCCCAATCTGTTCGGGCCGGTACGCACCATCCCGGCAACCATAGCTGCAGAGCTTGGAGAAGCACCGGGCGGCGGAGCGCATTATCAAGCGCTTTTTGTGCTGGGCTGCGCTTTGTTTTTAATTACTCTTGCCATAAGCATTACAGCAGAATTAATTTCCAAACGTCAGCATAACAAGGGATTATAATGAATAAAAAAATTACTCAAAAAATTGCTTTTGGTATCTTCCGTATTCTAGGTTGGACCGTGGTGGGGATTCTTTTGTGGATACTCGGTTTTATAGTTTACAATGGTATAGGCGTTATAAGTCTTGAATTTATTTTTGCAGCACCCAGAAACGGTATGCTGGAAGGCGGAATTTTCCCCGCAATTGTCGGAACCCTTTGCTTGATAGTAGGCAGCACGATAGTTGCCTTTCCTCTCGGCATAATGTCGGCCATCTACACCAACGAATATGTTAGAGACGGTAAAATTTCCAGAGTCATGCGAATGATGACAAATAATCTTGGAAGCATTCCTTCAATAGTTTTCGGTTTGTTTGGCATGGCTCTTTTTGTGAGAACAATGGGTTGGGGCAGTTCTATTATAGCGGGTTCTTTTACTTTAGGCCTTCTTGTGCTTCCTTTGGTAATTCGCACAACAGAAGAAGCGCTCCGAATGGTCCCGGATTCTTTGCGTGCCGGGAGCTATGCTTTAGGAGCCACTAAATTACAAACCATAAGGCATGTAGTTTTGCCAATGGCTTTTCCAAATATAGTTACCGGCTTGATTCTTTCAGTCGGAAGAGTTTCGGGCGAAACAGCGCCCATTTTATTTACCGTGGCGGCTTATTTCTTGCCAAGGCTGCCTTCAAGTATTTTTGACCAGGTTATGGCATTGCCTTATCATCTTTATGTTCTTTCAACCAGCGGCACAAGTTTGGAAGCGCAGCGCCCAATGGCTTACGGCACCGCTTTGGTTTTAATAACTCTTGTTTTAATTATTAACTTTACGGCATCGCTTATACGCAGGCATTTCAGCAAAAAGCACGGAGCGGTTTAGAATATGTTTGGGCGCGTGTTCGGCTCGCTTAGTATTTTCTATATTCCTCAGCAATGGAAACAACCAAAGCAGAGAGAATTAGGCTCGGCATATTCGTGCTGTTCATATCTTGCTTATTTTTAGGCACCGTAATATTTTTAGTTGGCAAAAAAATAACAGAAAAACATATTCCCTTTAAAACCCGTTTTACCGAATCTGTAGATGGCTTGAACCCTGGGGCCAAGGTTAAACTGAACGGAATAGTGGTAGGGCAAGTTACAAGCCTGGAAGTCGATAAAGAAGACTTAAACTCCGTTATAGTGCATTTTGGGGTTCTAGCCGGAACTCCAATAAAAACCACCATGCACGCAAACTTAATAGGCGGTATTTCCCTAACCGGCTTAAAAAGCATTGAGCTAAGCGGCGGCTCGCCAGATGACCCAAATGCAAAGAAAGGGGATCTTATTCAATCCTCCGTTAGTGGCTTTAGGCAAATCACCGGGCACGCTGAAAACATAGCAGAAAAATTTGAAGGCTTGCTGAACAACCTAATTTTAATAACAAACGACCATAACCAAAAAAAGTTAACAAGCGTAGTAAGCAACTTGGATAATATAACGCTCAAAATAGACACCATTCTCTTAAAAAGCTCAAAAGACATAAGCGAAATACCAAAAAACACCAAGCTGCTTTTGGAGAATTTAAACGCTGCAGTTGTAGAGTTGAAAAACGTAGAAAGCAAAGCTGTAGCGGCTCTTGCCAGAATAGACGCACTCGCTCTGAATACAGACAAAAAAATTCAAAATTTACCGCTGGAAGCAGCAGTTAAAAGCGCAACCGATGCCTCTAAATCCATAGAGCTTCTGGCAAAAAGAGGTGACCAATTGATTTACCGCAATCAAGAAGATTTATCCGTAACGGTTCGCCATTTAAGAGAAACCGTGGCAAACTTAAACGACTTCAGCCGCCAGGTCAGGGAAAATCCAACCCTCCTAATTAGAGGCGAAGACAGACAGCAGAGGACAAGATGAGAATACTGCTTTTTCTTATAGTTTTAGTGCTTTTAAGTTGCTTTGGCCGCGCTCCGAGTATTAGCTACTACCAGTTGAATTACGTGCCAACGCCGCAAGCAATGACTAATGATACCACCTACCCTTACATCATTCGAGTAAAAGATTTTGAAATAGCAGAGGTATATCGCCGCAATAATATTGTATATAGGCAATCACCATTCAAATTGCATTTTTACAATTATGAACAATGGGTGGTAAGGCCTGAACACATGATTTCAGACATACTATTTCGCCATTTGGAAGCAGCAAAAATATTTAGCGAAGTTAGAAGAAGCGTAGATATGGATGAACCCGATTTTATTATAAGCGGAATAGTCAGAGCCTTGGAAGAGTATGATAATAAAGATGAGTGGTATGCTCACTTGGCTATAAACATGAATTTGCTGGACTATAGAGCGAGAAGAATAATTTGGAGCAGGGAATGGGCTTATCGCAAAAAAGTCAGCAACTTCGAAACCATTTACGTTGTGCGAGGTTTATCTGAACTCCTGGAACGAATAAACAACGAAGCAATAGCAGACATAGATTCCATTATGAGAGTAAGGCATTTCGGCAAAGGGCCAGCGTTACCGCCACTAAGAGAACCAGCAGCAAGAGACCCCATCGAATTTGAAGTGCTGCCTCCCCCTGGAGAAATTGAATGAAGAGAATCCTGAAACTCTTGGTAATCGGAAGCATCGGGGTTACAGCTTTCGCTAAACCGCCACCAGATTTGCCCGGCATAGAAGTCACCGATTCAGAAATTGTGCTTGAGCAAAGCCAAAGGCTGGTAGAAAAAAAGAGTCCAGAATTTATTGATATTTACAGAAATAAAGGCTGGACAGCACCGAGTTTAGAGGAGCAATTAAATCAAGAAGGAACATTTATAGGAATGGGACAAGGAGCGATTTTTGTGCCTCGCTTCACCGAAACTCGCCTAGAGCCTGAATACGCCGTGTTAAGAATTGATTCGCTACCCAAAGAGCATGCAGGCAGGGAATGGATAGGAAAAACAGGGGTACGCCTAGTTGTCCCCTATGGAAACTATAGAATTGCTATGGGTTCCGGCAGCAGAGACAAGCATTTTGAATACGAAGTCCAAGTTGAAGAAGGAAAAACAACCCTTATTCCGCCAGACTGGGGCGGCTTAGTGATAAACACAATAAATGAAGACGGAGAATTTATATCGGAAAGCTATGAAATTTTTTCCATACAAAGCGGTGAAAGCTACGGAAAGGGATTTGGCTTAACCCAAGAAAGAATAAGTGATATTAAAACCTGGATTTTGCAACCACAAGTTTATAGAATTTCCAGAAGCGGAGAAAATGCTAGCTCTATTTTAAACTATATAACAGTTCAGGTTAATCCAGGCGAATTAACTCACGTAGAGTTGGTTTTTGAAGAAAGCACAGGCAGATTGGTTGCTGGCGGCGTGCATAAAATGCGTATAAACACTGCTAAAAATTCCTATTGGAGCTATGGGCTCAGGCTGGGCGGCTCGGCAAGTTACATAACATTTATATCAGCCGATGGGCAAAGGGATAATTCATGGAATGCCATTGGTGATTTGCGTTTGCGCGCACTTTACAGCCGAACAAAAACGTTTTGGCTAACAGAGCTTTATATACGAGAAAATATGCAATTGCTAAATGAAAGGCAAAAAGAAGAAAATCAATGGAATATTATACAAGATTTATTGCAATTCCAAAGCTCGGTTGTTTATCGCATTAGAGATTGGATTGGGCCATACGTAAGGGCGAATGTAAAAACTCATATATTTTCTGAATACCATTTAATAAACAATTCAGATTCTAACATATACAGAGTAAATGAAAACGGCGATACATTGGAGGTTATCGGCGACAGAATTCGCATTGGTCCTCCATTTGACCCAATTCGCATTGGCGAAGGCATAGGCTTGAATTTAAGCCCCAAAATTACCAACACCATTGATGTTTCCGCTCAAACCGGGTTTGCTGCCAGGCAAACCATAAGGAATAAAATGCTAATTCCAGTAAATAAAACACAAACCGTTTTCGCCCCTGCAACCAGCAATATTTACGATTATGGCTGGGAAAATTCGCTAAATATGAGATTTTCTTTCCGTTTTTTAACCTTAGATTTAATTGGCGAAATATTTTTTCCAAAATTTTTTCCAAAAGCAAAAATAAATGATTATGTAATTGAGGAACTCTCCGCCGACTTACGCGTTGCCTTAACCAGATATTTGGAGCTTTCCTGGATGCAGCAACTTATAGACCGCATAGCAGCGGGAATGGAAGAGGCAGAGGGAATGTCTAGATTCGAAAGCTTAAATACTGTCCAACTTAGATTTTATGTCAACTTCTGAATTATCCAAAGCTTATGCTAACCACAATCGCAAATTTGAAAATTTGCGATTTGTGTATCCCGTTATATCAAGGCGAGCAGAAGGTTTGTCTATTGGAATAAATTGCGTTGGCGTATGCTCATTTGATTGTATTTACTGTCAAGTTTGCAAAAATTCAAATGTAAAAGCAACTTTTCCGAATGTAAAAAACATTATTTCCGAATTAAAATATATTTTAAGCATTTACAAAAAAACAAAGCTCGCTGAACATTTTCCTGGAATTGCCGAAAAAAACAGGTTGCTCAAAGACATTGCTTTGAGCGGTGATGGTGAGCCAACCCTTTATCCGCATTTTGAAGAATTGTGTGCAGAGCTGGCAGCTTTTCAGAAAGAAAACGATATTCCAAAACTTATTTTAATTACCAACGCCGTTAGATTGCCGAATGGCTTGGAATATTTATGCAAAAATAACGGCGAAATCTGGGGCAAGCTTGATGCCGGCACAGATGATTTTTTGCAATTTATAGATCGTCCGCAGAAAAAAGTCAGCATTGCCGAAATAGAAAATAATTTAAAATCCATTGTTTCCAAATTCCCTTTACGCATACAGACCATGCTTTGCGAAGCAAAAGGGAGGGTTCCGAGCGAAACGGAAATAGAAAGTTACATTCAAATAGTGCAGAGAATTTACGAAATAAACCCAAAAAAACTGTTAAGCGTTCAGCTCTACTCCCCTGCTCGCCAAAGCGCCGAAAATTCAGTTCAATCCTTGCCAAGAGATTTTTTGGAGAGGGTGAAAAATATTTTGCAAAATAAAATTTCTAGTTTATGCGTAGAGGTATTTTAATGTCGCTAGGTCTTCCTCTGTTACTCAGTCTTGCCGTGCAGTTTCTGTTATGGTTCAATTTGGCATTTCCTTATAATTCGTTTTTTGAAAATTTCCATAGAAACTATTATTTTGCCTTTTCACTGGCAGGCTTTTTAGCAGCCAGCATTTCGCTTATGTTTTATAGAATACTAGCGTTTAAACGAGTTAGCAAAAAAACGTTCATCGTAGCAAGCTTTTTGCAATTTTTGTGCCTTTTGAGCTGCGCAGTCCTTTTTGTTTCGAGCTTAACTGGGTGGCTGGTGATTTAACACAAGCAACCCTGCAAATCTCAAATTTACTTTGAAATTTGCAGGGTTAGATTTCTATATTATTGCTAAAATGAGGTTTTTATGTATATTAATCGCTTGCTGGAAAGCTCTTTGGCGCAGACTTTGGAATATTTTCCCGTTACTGCGCTGATTGGGCCGCGCCAATGCGGAAAATCAACTTTGGCAAAACGCTTTTTAAAGGAAAGCGGCAAAGATTATATCTTTTTAGATTTGGAAAAACCGTCTGATTTGCAAAAAATAAAAAATGCTGAATGGTTTTTCAATACGCAAAAAGACAAAATAATCTGCATAGATGAAATTCAAAGGCACCCTGAACTCTTTCCTTGCATAAGAAGCTTAGTAGATGAGTGGGAGAAGCCAGGCTGTTTTTTGATTTTAGGCTCGGCATCCCGAGATTTGCTGAAGCAAAGCTCGGAAAGCTTGGCTGGCAGAATTGCGTATAAGCAGCTAAGTCCTTTCTTGTGGAGTGAAATTAAAGAGTTTTGCGCAATTGAGCATTATTTTGAAAGTGGCGGTTTCCCAAGAAGCTTGCTTGTGAAAAATTTTGAAATTTCTTTTGAGTGGCGGGAAAATTTTATTTCAACTTTTTTAGAAAGAGATTTGCTTCAATGGGCTAATTTCACACCCTCTGCGATGCGGCGGCTTTGGCAAATGCTTGCTCACTTGAATGGACAAACTGTAAATTACTCAAATTTGGGAAATGCCTTGGGGGTCAGCAATCAAACCATTAGAAATTACATTGATTTGCTCTCCAGCACGTACATGGTAGATATTGTTTCGCCTTATGTGTCTAATTTGGGAAAAAGGCTTGTGAAAGCACCTAAGGTTTATATATCTGATTCGGGCATTGCAGGGGCATTGCTTGGCATAAAAGGTTTTCCAAGTTTATTGGGGCATGTTGCTTTTGGGGCAATATGGGAGCAAATTGTTTTATCTAACATTAAAGGCGAGTTCCCGAATGCGGAAATTTTTTACTATAGGAGCTCAAGCGGCGCCGAAATTGATTTTGTGGTTAAACTGAATGGAAAGATTTTTGCCGTTGAGTGCAAAGCTTCTTTTGTGAGCAGTTTATCAAAGGGAAATTATTTTGCGCTAGAGGATATTTCCCCTGAGCGAACATTTGTTGTTTCGCCATTAAAAGATAGCTGGTCTATGAAAGAAAATATAGATGCTACTTCTATAGAAGGCTTGATAAATTACTTTAGGAAATACTAGGTAATATAGCCAAATTTTTAATCATCACCACCTCGGCACCTTAACCTTGCCTTTCAAATTAAGGTTAGCAGATTTAAGCAATTCTTTTGAAGGCGGAGGCTCATTCAAAGTTTTTGCTGGTAATTTATCTTTCCATTTTTCAATAAAAATATTGCTCCATTCTTTCCATTCCTCTTTGAATGTACCCTCGCTTTTGTGCAAAACGCGGATATCCGTTGTTATAAAAACTTTTCCGAATTCTAAAGCCTGTATGCTGATATCCAAATCGTAAAAATGAAAACTTGGGAATGTTTTTTCGTCAAAAGATATTTTTTCAAATAAACTTTTTCTAGCGGCAAACCACAAACCATCAACAACAACCGCCTCTTGGTCACCATCTCTATCGTTAAAAAGAGTAAGAAAAAACTCATCTTTCTCTTCAATCAAATGCACAACTTTTCCAAATGTGTATGGAATATTGGCTACCGCCCACAAAGCATAAGGATAATCCACCAGCAAAGAAGAACCTGCAACCCCAAGTATTTGCATTTCTGGCAATTCCCTAAATTTTTTCAAAAGAACAACATCCCAATCTTTTTCCATCATCCAAATATCTTCGTGCATAAACACCAAAACTCTGCCTTTGGCCTTTGCTACGCCCTGGTTATACACTGCGCACAATCCTTCGTTTTTCTCTCTATTATCCATAACAATAATTTCCAAACTCTTAGGCCACTTAGCTGTTCCTAGCAAATTCCGCCGAACAGATAAGGCTTCACTTGGGTTGCGAGAACAGATAATTACGGAAATATTGGGTAGCATAAATTAACCAAAAATTACTCCAAATACGTGTAGCCATATAAGCCGGAGCGGTATATGCTTAAAAATTCTCGGCCTTCTTGAGCGGTGATTTTGCCGGCTTGTATTGCGTTTTTAACCCAGTTTTCCATGGTGCGAACAAGGGTTTTGTCTGAGAAATTTACATATTCCAAAACATCAGAAACAGATTCGCCAGCAATGATTTTTTCAATTTCATAAGAATCGCCGCTAGAAGCTATGTGAACAACGTTTGTATCGCCAAATAAATTATGCAAATCGCCTAAAATCTCCTGATATGCCCCAACCAAATAAACAGCCAAATAATAAGGCTTGCCTTCTTTTAAATTGTGAACCGGAAGCATTCTGCTTATTTCGCCGCTCCTAACAAACAAATCAATTTTCCCGTCGCTATCGCAAGTTATATCTTGAATGGTGACATTCACCGTTGGCTCCTCGTTCAAACGTTGAATTGGCATAATCGGAAAAATTTGGTCAATAGCCCAGGCATCGGGCAGGCTTTGGAAAAGGGAAAAATTGCCGAAATATTTTTCTGCAAGCAAACGAGGCAATATATCCAATTCACCAGGCGGATGCCGCATATCTTTCGCTATGCGGTTTGCCTTGCGCGCTATAGACCAGAACAAACGCTCCGCAATAGCGCGGTTTTCCAAATTCAGCGTTCCAATGCGAAAGCAGTTCAAAACGTCATCGTGCAGTTGAACAGCATCGTGCCAGCTTTCGATTAAATTTTTTTGAGCAAGCCCTTTGAAAATTGAGTATAAATCTTTTAGAATATCGGGATCTTCATTTTTGATTTCCCTTTTTACTTCTTCAAAATACGCTGGAGCTGTTTTTTCCAGAATATCAAAAATAAGCAAGCTATGATGAGCCGCCAATGCCCTGCCAGCCTCTGCTATTATATTCGGATGCGGAAGTTCCAGTTTATCGCAGGTTTCGGCAATGGCATAAACAACGTCGTTTGCGTATTCTTGCACGGAGTAATTAACCGAGCTGGAACGCGTGCTGTTCGTGCCGTCATAATCAACGCCAAGCCCGCCGCCAACATCAACGAATTCTATTTTAAAACCAAGCGCAATCATTTCGGAATAGAACTGCGCAATTTCTCTCAAGCCCGATTTAATGCGGCGTATATTGGTTATTTGGCTGCCTAAATGAAAATGTATCAACTTAACGCAATTTTGAAGCCCGTTCTTTTTTATTTTTTCCAAAGCGTCTATGAGTTCCGAGCTATTAAGCCCGAACTTGCTCTGATAACCGCCGGATTCCTCCCAATGCCCGCTGCCGCTGCTCGCAAGCTTTATGCGAATGCCAATATTCGGCTTTACTTTCAGCCTTCTGGAAAGCTTTATTATCAGCGATAATTCAATCATTTTTTCAACAACTAAAAAAATCTTTTTTCCCATTTTTTGCGCAAGCAGGGCAAGCTCTATAAAATCTTCGTCTTTATAGCCATTGCAAACTATCAATGCTTCTGGGTTATCCACATTCGCAAGCACGGCATGCAGCTCTGATTTTGAGCCAGCCTCCAAGCCTATATTGAATTTTTTTCCGTGCTGCATAATTTCTTCCAAAACGGCCCGCTGCTGGTTTACCTTAATGGGGAATACATTGTAAAAATTGCCATGAAATTTATATTCTTTTATGGCACGTTCAAAGCAACTGTTGATTTTCTCAATTCTAGAATCTAAAATATCTGGAAAGCGAAGCAGCACAGGCGTTGCGATGTCTCTAAGCGAAAGGTCACGCATTACTTCGGTTAAATCGATGGTAGGGCCTTTATCTTTCAAGGGCGAGACCGTAGCATGGCCTTTATCGTTTATGTTAAAATAGGATATGCCCCAACCCTTTACACTGTAAAGCTCACGAGAATCATCAATAGTCCATTTGCGCATAGCGGAAATGTAGAAAATTCTACATTAGCCGTTATGAAACCCATTCTCATAACCATTGTGCTCGATGAATGCAAAGAAATTTTGAAAATCAATAAAACAATAAAGTGTGGTATTTATGCAGACAGCGTGCCGTTTAAGGGCAAGCTGCAGCCTGGGAAGCTTTCAAAAGCGGCAGGTGCCGCAAGCCTCGCATGGGTTCGGCAAGCAACGGAGCTTGTGCAGGCGGGCTATGCAGTTTGCCAAGCGGGTTTCTTAAAGTTTAAAAAAAAGCTGGTTAAACTCTTCCCCCCTCTCCT
>JAITFT010000078.1 GCA_031281155.1 Candidatus Fibrimonadaceae bacterium | reverse complement strand
TCACAATATGACTTTGTTTGTCGTACTCAAATTTAGTCATGATGTTTTTTATTTTTCTATATTCATCTTATGGATAGCATAAATGTTTTAGAGAAAGCCATTAAGCGAGACAACTTGCTTGATAAGTATATGCTGAAAAAAATCGGAATTTTTGGTTCTTTTGCTCGTGGAGAGCCAGCAAACGATATAGATTTTTACATAGATGCCGATAATTGTAAATTAGCTGATTTGAGAAAGCTTAAAATAGATCTTGAAAGTCTTACAAACAAGAAAATAGATATAATGATAAAAAAATATGCCAATCCAATTGTTTTGCATAGAGCTTTAAAGGACATGGTGTATGTTATCGCATAGAGAGAATGACTTGCTTTATTTGCTGAATATCTTAGAGTATTCTGGTAAAATCTGGAAATATACGGAAAACATAATAAGTGCAGAAGAATTTTATGAATTTAACGACCAGTTGAATTTAAATGCCTCTTTGACTTTGCTTGCAAATATCGGTGAAGACGTTGGTAAAATTAGTCAAGAACTAAAGCAAGAGTATCAGGACATAGAATGGCAAAGTATAAAAAATTTTCGTAATAAAATAGTTCACAATTATGCAGGAATTGATATTGATATTGTTTTTGAAATAATTACAAAAGATTTAAGAATCTTAAAACCAAAAATAGAGAAAATTATTTCTAAGAAGCTGGAAGAAAAAATATTTAATATAGATGAGTGGAATTCGGCGAAGGAAAGCGAGTTTTATAAATATGTTGATTTTGCAAGTGTATATTCAAACAGCGATGCCAGCGTGAAAAACATTGTGAACCTGAGTTTTTTTGTCATGGGGGTAAGGTAGACTTTATACGAAGGGCGTTTGTCTTCATTTTCTGGAATCCCTATTGGCAAACAACTTGCATAGCCGAGTGCTGTAAAATTAAAATATCACCACGATCGTTTCCGTTTCTTCTACCAATTCGCCGACGAGCGAAGGTAGCGGTATTTATTGGTATGCGAACGTAGATTTTTCTGATATTGTGCCGGTTGATGTGAATTTGGTTGGAAATCCGTAGGCATCATATTCGTATTGGAATGTTACGTTTGAGCTTGAGTAATTATCTATATGTTCATATTTGGTAACATTATTATTATAAATGAACGTGCCTGTGCCCGTTATTCCTTCAAAAAGATACTGCAAAAGCCATTTGGGAGTTGCCGAATTGTGAAGTGGCGTTTTCCTATTGTCATATTCACGTTTAACAACGATTTTAAACATTATTGCTGCATCTTTTTCAGGGTCGAAACTTTCCGAAACGGATGTCATTGAAGTAAGATTACCATCCTGATATTTGTATGTTTTATTTTCAGGACTGCCCCAACTATTACCTTCTGATTTGCCGATATACCCCAATTCAGTCAGGGTTATTGTTCCATCGTATGCACGCGGTCTGTTATAGGTTACAATATTGCTGTTTACAACGAAACTTGTTACATTGTCAGTCTGCTTAAGTGTTGTAACCGTAATCAAATTACCGTCGTCGCTGTATTCAATCGTTCTTTTATTTTGTAACCACTCGCTACCACCACTATTGCGGTAATTTTCAATTGTTACTACACGATTTTTATTATCGTATTCAAACACGACCGTACTTTCATTGCTTACCATTCTTTCCAGCAACTTTACATCACCACCGCCGCACCCCACCAACACCAGCACGGAAAACAGCGATGCCAGCATGAAAAACATTGAGAATCTGAGTTTTTTTATCATGGGGATAAGGTAGAAAATTTTTATGCCACATCAGATTGCTGGAGGAGGCTAATTTGTATTTTTCTATATTTCTAACAGAAATGAAAATTTATTTAGACAATTGTTGCTATAATAGACCTTTTGATGATCAGTCCGATATAATTATCAAGCTGGAGTCTGAGGCAATATCTTTTATTCAACGAGAGCCATTTGACTATACAAAATGGCAAGAAAATCTAATGGAAAATATGTCTGTTAGGGAAATAAGCGATAAAGCGGCAGAGTATAGGCTTTCCAATTCAAAATTTTCCCCGATGGTTTAGAGCTAATTCTACCTCACCGTAATATACCCAAGATTGCTCTGAGAATCTGAGTTTTTTTGTCATGGGGGGTAAGGTAGAAAATTTTATTACTTGTTCTCGCTTTTCCCTAACGTAAGTAACTTACTGCTTTTTATTTTCGCATTCTTAAGCGTTTCTAGTTGCTTACGTGCTGTCCTATTTAATAAAACAATCCGATCCTTTTGCTGATGCCCCTGCTCTATTAAAATTGCATTGTAGCTTTCCAAGTTTGCAAGCACTAATAGCTGTTCTATATTTGCATAGTCTCGCATATTGCCTTTCTTGCCAGAATTTTTCTCTCGCCACTCATTTGCCGTTTTGCCAAAAAGAGCAACATTTAACATATCTGCCTCATTAGCGTAAACGTACGAAATTTGCTTTTGCGTTAAAATAGGAGCTATCAAATTTTCTTTTATAGCGTCTGTATGTATGCGGTAATTAACTTTCGCAAGCTCACGCTTCGCTGTCCATTCAAGTGCTTTTTGCTCGACCTCTTTAAGTCGCTGAAATTCCTTTATAATATAAAGCTCGAACTCAACGGAAATCCAACTTGCAAACTTAAACGCTATATCCTTATGAGCGAATGTTTCTGCGTATCTGCCCTGCTTTGTAGTCATTCCGCTAGCGTTTATACTTTCAATCCATTTTTTTGGAGTGAGAACAAAAGAGTTTCGTCCTGCTTCCTTGTCAATTACCTCGAATTCGAGGTAATTAAAATTGAGGTTATATAACCGTTCCCAAAGCCCTAGAAATTCAACCGTACTACGGTTACGCATCCAATTTTGTATGATTTCACTTGGATAATCGGCATTTCTATATTTTGCTATATCCGTCAATGATATAAAATCGTTTCCGTTTATCTGCCTATATTGCACTTCTATCCCTTGAACAGTCATTTTTTCTGCTATCATTTTACTTTACCTCCACCAACACCAGCATGAAAAACATTGTGAACCTGAGTTTTTTTGTCATGGGGGTAAGGTAGAAAAATTTTGTGTCTTTAGACGATGGAATCAGCAAAGTTTTCTATATTTGAGACCATGACGCGGAGCCAAGTTGACCCTCCTCACTGAACAATCTTTTGAAGGCTTTTTAAGCGCAGTATTTGAAGCGTTCAGGTTAAAGCTGCCCGTGCAGAGAATCGTGGCGGAAAGTGTTTATGTGCCGCAAATGTTTGAAGATACCCATGCAATTGCAACGAACGCTGAAAACGCAGCAAGGGTGTGGAAAGGTATTCGGAAAAATGCGGGCAATAACATAGCTTTTATGGTGCAGGCTGCTTACCTTTCCGAATTGCCGCAAATGGAAATTTCGCTATGGGAATATGTGAAAGAGATTTTCACAAACTCGGAAAATGCGCAAAATACCCTTGAACCTCACACGCACACGGTTTTTCAGATTGCAAACAAAGTTAAAGCAGAGGCTCATCTTATAAAAGGTTTTGTGCGGTTTCAAAAAGCGGAAAACGATTTAATGGTTGCGGTAATTGAGCCTACTTATAATGTGGTTAATTTGCTTGCGGAGCATTTTGCAAAGAGATTTCCGAATATGCAGTGGATGATTGTTGATGTAAAAAGAGGGCTTGGCATTCATTACGATGGCAAAGAAGTTTATGAACTATGCGGTGAAGCAGCGGAAATTCCGCAAATAAACGATGAATTTACCGCACTTTGGAAAGGCTATTACAAATCTGCCAATATAAAGGAGAGAAAAAATCCAAGACTTCAAAAACGCTGCTTGCCGGTGAAATACTGGAGACACTTAACAGAAATGAATTAATTTTCTCACTGTTGTCCCATAAAACTTTTTTCTTTCAATGCGTTGTATGCTCCCCTTAAACTAAGATGGCAGGCTTTCGCCTGCCAAATGGCTATATTCTTAGTTGTGAAAAAAAGGATT
>JAITFT010000054.1 GCA_031281155.1 Candidatus Fibrimonadaceae bacterium | reverse complement strand
GCCTGTTAGTGGCGCCAGAAACAGAGCGGCCAATACTGCAAAGGGGTGCGCAAGCGCGCAAGCAGTGCCAATGGCAGCGAGAACTCCAGTGCAAAGCAGCCAAAGCGTGATGGAATCCGCTACTTTGTCGGCACCTTGCGAAATACCTATATAAACTAAAGAGGAAATAATTATTGCTGGAATTCCCCAACCTACTATGGATAGCCATTTTCCAGGCGGAGGAACTTTGCAAAGATCTTCCTCTGGCGGGGTTTCTTGCTCGCTTTCGATAATGCTTTTTATGCCCTGTAAATGCCCGGCACCAACAACTGCCAAAATTTTATTGCCTTCGGCTTTCAAAATTCTGCCAGCCAAAAACTGATCTCTTTCACTCACTAAAATTTGCTTTATTTCCGGAAATTCTCTTCCAAAATCGTCCATCATAAGTGATAGCGTATCTTGCTCTCGCATTCTGCTGAGCTCTTCTTCGCTAACCTTTTCCGTTTCAAAAATTGAACTCAGCAAAGTTGCCAATAATTTGAATTTGCGAAAAAACGGAGTGCTTGCCCACGCGCGGCGCAACGTTAGTTTAACGTCTCTATCGGCTAAAACCAATGCCGCATTGCAAGCTCTAGCTTCTTCCACAGCGGCTTTCAGCTCTGCGCCAGGCTCTACCCCCGTGGACTCTCCCATTTTCTTTTGATAAGAAGCCAGCAGCAAATTCACAATCAAAGATGCCATTTGCCTTTTTCTGATTATATCTTTAAGATTTAAATTCTTCCAGCGTTCTCCATCATCTAGGGCCTTTAAGCGACCTTCATCTAGTTCAACACAAACGCAGTCAGGCTTTTCTTCCGTGATTGTTTTGCGCACTAAGTCCACAGATTCTTGCGAAATATGCGCTGTTCCAAGCAAAATGATTTCACGCTCCGGTGAAATGTTTATGCGAATAATGTCTTTCGAGGTATCACTCATGGGCTTAGGGTATTACCTCATAAGTTTTGTAAAATATTCTTTCGTTTATAATGTAGCAATCGTTGAGGTCGTTTTCGTTTGCTGCTAAAAAATCTCCCGATATGCCAGAAAAATATTTTTCTGCGTCCCAGTAAGTGAATACTTTTGTGCGCTTTTCAACCTGCTTTGCCTTAACGATTTTTTCGCTTATGGGAACGCACGTTTTGGCAACGCTTAAAATTGAGTGTTTATCGCCGCTGTATCTGTCTATAACTGTAGGCGGATATTCGGTAACAGGCTCGTATTTTTTATCTAAAACTACGTAATTTTTTTCAAATTTTTCTTTCAAAATTGGGTAAACTTCGCCTTCTATGCCTATCATAACGTAAATGTTTTCCCTAGCGGTTAAATCTATATCACCTTCCATTGTACGAACCGTAATTCTTGCGCCGTCTTGGAATAAATCTGTGCTTTTTGCAAAACCAATCTCTATGGGGAGTTTTCTGTAACGCTTCATTGAAGCAAAATCAACATGGGTTTCGCCAGCGTAGATTTTATCAAAAGCTACTGTATATTCTTTCAACCTTGAAACCAAATATTCCTCGGAATTTTTAAGGAAGCCGCCTGCTTTCTCCAAATTTCCGCCACCATTTCCAAAGCCTTCACACAAAAATGCAGCAAGCTCATTTGCCATTATTTCGCGGCAGCAACTGCGAATGGAAAGTTTAATTCCTCCGTTTACGGTCGAAAATAAAACGCAGGCATCAAGAGCATCTACCTGCATTGCTATATCGCTTGAAAAACCGAGTATATTCGGATCGCATGGCTCTGCCCTGAACAAGCCTATATTTTCTACAAGCTCAAATCTACTTAACGCTCCAGAAACTATTGTGAGTTCGGGCATTGTTATTGTGGCATTCTTTAATTTTTTTACCAACGCTTTATCAAAAGTGAAATCTGCCAAATCTCTATCTAGCGGATGCCGCAACTCCGAAAGCCCGTTTGTATCGGTAAAAAGACCGTAGTATAGAGCTGTTTTTATTTTATCATCTTTCAAAAGATCGCTATTTTCTTTTTGCAGCATTCCGTAAACAAGAGTTGCGCAACTGCCCAATTGCGGATTGATTTCACTATATTCACATTCAGGAATTTCAATTCTGTGATGGTCTATAACGGCAAATTTTTTGCAAGGGAACTTTTGCACATTGCCTGCGCCATATTGGCAATCAATGGTTATAAGCAGTTCCGCTTCTGGAATATCGCTAACCTTTTCTATTTCTATGCCAAGAGCTTCTATAAACATTATCAGGCTTGGCTTGGTAATTTTCGCAGGCCCTCCGTAAACTATTTTTGCCGTGCAGTTGTGCTGCTCGAAGTATTTTTGCAAAACATAGGCGCAAGAAACGGCATCTGCGTCTGGAATGTTGTGTGATTGCAAAACAATATTTTTGTATCCAGTTAATTCGGAAAGTTTCATTTCATGCTCCTTATTGCTGTAATCCAATCGCTGAAATCTGCTTTGCGCAATTCATTTGCCAATTCTTCTTTCGCCCCCGCTTCGCTTGCTTGCGGCGTGGTTCTGAAACGTTCTTTTTTTTCTAAAAAGGTAATTGGCCTGTTATTGCAGTTTGCAAAGCTTATCCTTGGAGAATAAAAACAAGTAATTTCTGTTTCGCCTCTGCAATTAATATTGTTAATAGTTACAATTAAGCCGTTGCCGGAACATTCTGTTTTCTGAAGTCCAGTCTCTGATATTTTTTCAAAAATCGCTTGCCCAATTGCATCATCAGGCCCGTTCCAGTGGAAGGTTTTTTCTTGCAATCGCTGCTCGCGCCGTTGTTCTCTCCGCTGTTCGCTTGCTTTTTTTTCATCTTGCAATTGAGATATTGTTAAATATGAAAAAGCAGAAAGAATCAAAAATGCTATAGAGGCAAAAAGTATAATTTTCTTTTTCTGCTTGATTATCCAGCTTGGCTTTGAAATCAAAAAAGATTTCATTTTGTCATAAGCGGCTTCAAAATACTTGGGGTAGAGGTCTATGGCATTTTTTCTTGTTATGTCTTTAACATCGTCTGGCAAGGATTTAGGGAAAGTAAAGCCTTCTAAAAAGAGCGGTATTATATTTTTGTCTGTTCTAAGCGCATGGGCAATTTCCCGGCGGACCCAATCGTTTTCAGGGTCGTAGTCTGGATCTGGAGCAAAAAATCTATCGAAAATACCAGGACTCAGCACAAGCAAAAAATCTTTGCATTCGTTCACTCTTTGTTCAAGCTCGGTATCAAAGTTTCCGTTTACCAAAGTATCAATATCAAAAGAAGCCGAATAACCATCTAGCCTAAGCCGGTCATAGATCAACTTGGCGGTGTCGTAACCACCTTTGCGCCTGTACGAAATAAAAACTTCAAACTTCTTGGACATATCACTAAAACCTAAATAACCCTGAAAATCTCAATTGCCCATCTCTAACGCCTTCTAAATTACCAACATTCTGAATACTCGCAATATCCAGCTGGAGCATATCGGAAAGCATAACGCCAATGCCTATATTCATTTCCTGCCTTTTGCCGGTTTTATCGTGAAGATAGCCCGCTCGCAAAGCCACGGTGCCGGCATAAACGTATTCTGCGCCCGCATTCGCTATGCCCTCTCTAAACGTTTTTCTAAACTTGTCAATAGCCTTGTCGTTGTCTTCTGCGGTGTCTGGGTTAAACCAAGCCCTCCAAGCGGAAATATAAAAGGGCTGGGCTTGGCCTTTTTCGTTTTCGTAAACAACCGTTTTATTGTAATCGGTATTCAAAGTAATGCGATGGTCGGCAAGCCTCAGCAAATCGTAAGAAAGGCCAAAGCGCCAAGTTAGAGGAATTGGATCGTCGTTGGTTTTATCAACATAATAAACATTAGGGCCAATATTTGAAAGCACCGCTCCAAACCTCAAACCCTTTAAGCCTATATCCCTGCCTAAAATGCCTATATCCACCGCATAGCTCGCCGTGGTTGCATCGGGCTCGTTCAAGGCTGCGCCGGAGCTTAAAGCCGAATAGAAGAATTTGAAATTCAAGCCCAAGCCCCATTGCTTGTTCAGTTTAGTTCCATAGCTCAAACCAACAACCGTCTCCGAACTGTTAAACGAAGCAACTCTATCGGGATCGAACTCGCTTGCAATCGACATTTGCCCAAAGCTTATAAAATTCACAAACAAGCCCCAGGTTCCCCAATCGCCAAGCGGGAAAGTCATGCCTACAAACAAGTGGTAAAGATCGGGAATATTAAAAACCGGCAAAAGCCTTTCGTAAAAAAAAGCAACCTGATTCTGCGCCGCATGATAACGCTCCACGCCGGCACCTGTGCTCAACCATAAATCATTGCCAAGCGCAAGCAAGCGCCAAACCTTATTGCTCGCAAGCCCATTGCCTTGGTGATAATGGCTCCACGCACCCCTTGCTCCCTCTGTTTCGCCCCGCGACAGCTCGGTTTCGCCCTTGCGGCCGCTCGGCGTTGAATACTCCGGCACATAGCTCCACACTCCTTTGTCTGTGCCAATCCAAATTGCTCCTCTTTCAGAAACCGAAATACCGTGAACTTCGTTGTTCTCAAAGCGAATTTGTTCCCATCTCCGCAAATTGAAATGCGACAATCCCTCTTTATGAGCAACCCAAACACGCCCGGAGCTATCAATGGCTACTTCTTTTGGGCTTAAATCCATAATGCCGTCTTGGAGTGTAAATATGCCCCATACGTCTTTATCGTTCTCGCTCTGCTTTGGCGTTAAACGCGCTATGCCTACACCCTCAACGCCAACGTAGAGCTCTTTGCGCATTTCGTGCCAGGCAATGGAGTTTATTTGCTGCGAAGGCAAAACCGCTCCTCTTTGCTCAAAAACTCCGTTTCTATAAGCGAAAAGCCCATCGCTTGTGCCTATCCAAAGCGTTGCACCCTGGTTTGCGATAGCGGTAATTCTGTGGGTTCCAAACTCAGATGTAAAATCCTTAAAGCCTCTGCCATCAAAGCGGAACAAGCCCTTTGTAGTCCCCACCCAAAGCTTCTCCGTGCGCATTTCATAAAGCAGAGCGGTAACGGTATCTTTAATCATTATAGAGAAAGGAATTTTAACCTCAACCAAGCGTTCTTCTTCGCCGAGCGTTTTCACGCCATTATAATTTCTAACCAACCCGGAAATAGAATCCAGCGAAACTTCCGTGCCAATAAAAGTCCTAACCACATCTCGCAGCTTTGCGTTTCCTTCCAAGGGCACCGTTAAATTTTCTCGCCAAACCAACCCATCGTAATGCAAAATCCCTTCTACCGTGCCGGCCCAAACCTCATTCCGCGTTAAAAAGCCCCGCCGATTCCGCGCCGCAAACGCAGTGAAGAATGGCCCTATCGCAGCCTCTTGCCCGCTACGAGACAATTCCCATTCATTTGCCAGTGGGCCAAAAGCCAAGCCAGCAGGGTTGTAGTAAAGCGTGTTGGCATCGTTGCCAAGCGCAACGCCTGTTTCACCCATGCCTAGCTGGCGTGCGCCAACGGGCATTTCAAGCGTAATCACAGCGGTTGCTTTTGAAAAAGCAAGCGAAGAAAGCAACAAAAGAAACAAGGCGACTACACGCCGCCGCTTCATTGCTATGTAAACTATCTTGCTCATTGGTAGAATATGAATATAGTAAACGTTGAGCCTGCCCAAGAGGCTTCTAGCGAGAGCTTGAAGGAGAAGCCTGAGCAATTATTTTCTACATTACCCGCATGAAGTTTTTTTTGAAATTCTTATTTGTAGCATTACTTTTAGGCATCGCAGGCGTAGCATACTACATATACAACCAAAAAAACTCTAAAAAAGATATCAGTCTAGATATTGAATACCCAACTCACAGCGACATAATTCAAACCATAACTGCAACAGGGCGCTTGCAGCCAATAGATCAGGTGGATGTTGGCACAGAAGTTTCAGGCACGGTTAGCAGAATATATACAGATTTCAACCAACAAGTAAAAAAAGGGCAAGTACTTTTGCAAATAGATCCATTGAGAGCAAGAGCAAGAGTTGAGCAAACAAGAGCTTCTTATAGAATTGCAGAAAATGAGCTACGATTTCAAAGGCGAAACTACGAAAGAACTAAAGAGCTTTTTAATAGAGGCTCCGTTGCCGCTACCGAGCTAGAAACAGCAGAGTATAGGTACAGAAATTCGCAAAATAGTTTAATAAATGCACGCAGCAATCTAGAACAGGCAGAACTAGATTTAGCAAATTGCACAATAAAAAGCCCCATAGACGGCATTGTTCTCAGCCGTGCCGTTGAAGCAGGGCAAACCGTTGCCGCCTCGCTTTCCGCACCTACTCTGTTTATTCTTGCTCGCGACTTAACCCAAATGGAAGTAAAAGCCGATGTTGATGAAGCAGATATTGGGCAAGTGAAAAAAGGTCAAAGAGTTGAGTTTTCCGTTGATGCCTTTCCTGGCGATAAATTTGCAGGCGAAGTTCAAGAAGTTCGGCTTTCGCCGAATATATCTTCAAACGTGGTTACCTATACCGTAATAATAAAATCAGAAAACCCAGAACAAAAGCTTTTGCCTGGAATGACTGCTAACTGCAATATAATAGTCAAAGAAGCCGTGCAGGCTTTAACAATTCCTGCCAGAGCCCTGCAATTTAGGCCTAATGAAAGCACGCCAGGTTATAACCCGCGACTTCTTGTCGAAGCTACACCTGGAGAAAAGCGGGGCGGCGGCCAGGGAGTGCAAGGTCAAAAGCAAAGAAGGCCCGAAGGAGGAAGGCAAGGGCGCGAAAACAGAGGCAGGGTTTGGACTGTGGCAAGAGATGGTTTTTTGCGCACCCAAAATGTTGAGCTTGGAATTTCAGATGGTGCAAGAGTTGAGGTTGTAAGCGGTTTGGAGCTAAACACTCCCGTTGCTATTGGGGTAACGAGCACCGCAAATACGGCAAACCGCGGCGGAGCTCAAACAAATAATCCCTTTATGCCCCAACAACGCAAAGCCGGCCAAGGCGGCGGCATGAGAACTAGGTAGCTCCCGTTTTCGTCAATGGGACACCCAAGCCTAGCTTTTCTGCGAGGCTTTGAAATTGCGATATTAGCGGGGTGGGTTTAGCGCACCGCTATTTTTCGTGTGTATTTTCCGTGCTTTTCGAGGTACACACCTGGGGCAGTGGGTTTGGTGGTGCCGAGCGGGGTGCCTTTGAGGGTGTAGTATGTCTGGACCGAGGAAGCGAGCTGGCGAGCTTCTGGAGAACCTTTGGAACCTACACCTGAGTTAATAGACGTGGCATCATCTACCTTTATTGTCCAGTCTGCGCTTGCTATTGTGCTGTAGTTTGCGTTGGCTGGGGTGAAGGTGGCTTTGTGCTTTTTTTCGCCGATTTCGCCGACCGGTGTTGTCAGGGCTTCGTCCCATGCCCAGCCTGGCGGCAATCCTTCTACATCTGCCAATGTCTGGCCAACAGTCGCTGTCAAATTCGTAGGAGCTGCGTAATCAGGCGCAGATGTGCCCGCCGCTTTGGCTATCGACCACGGTATTTCGCGGATTTCTGTCTTATTTTGTGCTTCGTCCCATTCGTGGTTAAAGTCGAGAGTGGCAATTGCGATGTAGTTATCACCCGCATTTGTTGCGCTGTTATCGGTTAATTCGTAGCCTTCGCCTGTCGGTATTTTGGCTGTTTGCTCGCTGCCGGTATAGACAAGATCATCGGCTGTGAGTGCGGGAACCGCTATCGGTTTTCTCGCAATTGTGAAATTATCCCTTGCAGTGTACTCCAAATGACTTGCCGATTCTGCAAAAGTTGCCGCTACCGTGTAATTGCCGGCGTTGGTCGGTTTAACGAAACTGCTGTACGATGTGCCGTCCCTGCCGGTGTAGAAATACTGTACGTTGCCCGTACCGTTGGTGCTCGAAGACGGCACGGGATCACTTGCCGTTTCGCCATACATCCAGTCGGCCATGGTTACGCTGCCCGAACCCGCCGAGCGGTTGACGGTAGGGAACACCGCCGTGACTACATTGCCGTTACGGGTCACGGAACTTGCACCGTCCACGGTAAAGCCGGGTTCATCAACGCCCGTCAGTGTTAAGCCTGTTTGCGGAGTTATGGTTATTTCCGCCCTATATACCGTGCCGGGGGAGAACGTATCTCCAGCGGGTTGATTGGTCGTGTTGTTATACCATGCAATCGTTGCAGTCCATTGGTCGCCGCCGCCTGTAGGCGCGGTGATATTGGGAGCAACGCCAACAGACGGCGCGGTTATGCCGCCGATTTCCAAGAGAGATATACTTTCTTCAAATTCGATTGTCACTTCGTATATCCGTGTAGTCTCGTGCTCGGCGATAACCTTAATCCAAACCGTATTCGTGCCGCGATTGAGGGTTACTGTTTTGTTGTCAATCTCGTCTGTGGCGGACGCGTTGCTATGCAGTTCCCATGTCGCGCCGGCGCTTACGTCTAAGGTTATGGCTTGGCTGGATACATTCAACACCGTTGCCGTGATTGTATTTTCCGTTGCGCCGTTCACGCCGTTGCTGGTTATAACCGCGCCAACGGGGGCAGTAACGCCTGTTACCAAGTTTTCAGATGATTTTGGCGTTTCCCCTTCTGTAAAAATCTCCTCACTTGGGGTTTCTTCCGAAGCAAAATGCGTATCGGTTTCTGCGTATCTTGCGTAGAAGAAATAACCTGTATTGAGGAAAAGGTCTTCAAACAATGTCTCATTCTTCCACGGCCCGAACGGACTGTCGCTGAACTCCGCGCCGGGTATCGGATTAAGCGTAATGCTTGACTGTGTACGACTTAGCATGGTGGGCGCAACGGGGGTTTGCGTGTTAAACGCCTTAGATACTTCAAAGTCGGTTTCGGAAACAACATAACCGTCTGTATTCGCCGTTGTTACTCTTACGGTTATTTTTTCGCCAATATCAGCCAAAACAAGCGTATAATCCGCACTCGTTGCGCCGAGTATATCTACTCCGCCGCGCCGCCATTGGTACAAAACCGCATCGAGATTGTCGATTTCCGGCACGGAGACAAGCTCCGGCACAGCGGTAAGCGTTTCGCCGTAAATGAAACCGCCGCTGACGGTAACACTGCCCGTAAGCACTGCGTTTACGGTGCTGATGACCGCAGAACTTACGGCAGAGGCGAAATGCGTGGCGGTTTGCGGTAGACGTGCGTAAAAAGTATAACTTGTGCCAATTGAAAGATTATCGAAAGTCGTGCTTGTTTGCCATGCGCCGTTTGTACCTATGCGGTACTGCGCCCCCGTAATGTTGGCAAGCGTTATGCTTGTAACTGTCCGGTTTGCCATAACAGGCGCAGATGGCGCGGTGGTTTGTGCCGCTCTTAAAACAGTTGAGGAAAAGGCAGAAACAGTGCCGGAATGGGTAGACGATGAAACGACAACAGAAATGCTTGCACCCAAGTCTGCTGCGGTAAGCGTGTAGGTTTCGCCTGTCGCATTTACTATAGGTATGGTGCCGTTACGCCGCCATTGGTACGAAAGCGTACCAAGCGAGGTTGAGTTAGACGAAGAAAGCCCTGTTGTTACCGCCGTCAGCGTTTCTCCGAATACAGAATTACCTGTGATTGTAACTGCGCCGCCGAGTGTGGGAGCTGCCGCAGCACCCGGCGCTTGCACCGCGCCCGCCGCCGCGTTTGTTTTCGGTATGGGGTTGCCGTTAAAATCTATTGAAGGATAACCGACGGGGAGGGTTGAAATTAAAGTGCGTATTTGTTCGCCCGGCGTGAAGGTTGCGTTTGCAAAGGGGCTTGCGTTAAGAGTTATATCGCTTGCCGCAGGTGTGAAAAGATGCGAATTTCCTACACTGCCATTCCTGGCATTATACCCGCCGGATATGCCGCCGACTCCGCCGGACTGGATATATAAATCGCTTCCGTTTGCGTGGGTATTACCCCAAAAAACAGAACCAACTATGGTAAACGCACTACTTGCATATATTGCTCGGTTGTTATTAATAAAAGTAGAGCCGTTAACGGTTAAGTGGCTTGCTGCGCCGTCAACATTCAATGCTCCACTTACGGAGTTGCTGCCTTCAAATATACACGAGTTAACGGTGACAATGCTGTTGTTGTTCGCGTTTATCCCTCTCCCGCTTGCTCCCGTGCTGGAAAAATAAATATTGTTGAAGGTTATATTATTGTGCGCGGTACGTATGTTAAATATAGGGAAATCGTTGCCGATTAGCCTTATACCATTGCCCTCTATGGTGAAATTTATATTTCTGGTATCTTCTATGGATATCGAGGATGTTAAAGTTATCTCTTGTCCGCTTAAATTCGGGCTGATAACAATCGTGCCGCCGTCGGTTATGTCGGCGACCGCTTGACGCAGACTGCCCACACCGTTGTTATTTGTATTGATAACGGTGATTGTCTCGGTTGTGCCGGGGTTTATCGTGATGCTGAAATCCCTTGTATGTTCGCCGTCGTTGTTTGCGACCCTTAGTGTAAAATTATACGTTCCGGCAACTGCGGGCGTGCCTGAAATATTAAGTGTACGGCCGTTATTCACTGTAAACCCGCTCTGCGAAAGCACCAGCCCCGGCGGCAACGAGCCGCTTGCAATGCTCCATGTAAGCGGAACGGCGGCTGATGCCGTGCCTGTCGCCGCACTTGTGTTGCTGAAAGAATAACTCGCACCTACCACCGTGCCCTGCGCAAACGTTAAATTGTTAATCGCCGGGGCGGTTTGGGTGGTTGCTATGTTAATCGGGGTATACATGGCGATGTTACCCGCTTGGTCCTGTACGATAACGTTAAACCAATAGGACGTACCGGGAGAAAGTCCGGTTACGGCGCGGGAGTTTATATTTGATGCCTCCGTTCCTATTTCCGTGCCGCTTACAATCCATTCATTTGCCGAGCCAAGATTGCTTGAGTGGCGGAATACCCTGTAGGTAAGCTGATTTTGCAGCGTTATATTATCGGTCGCCCTTGTCCAGTTGAGTTGCAGGGACTCCGAAAGTATGTTGTTCGCCATTATATTTCCGCCTGCGCCGGGGATAGGCGGTATAATGTCAACGTTTACAACGCTTACGCCGAAAGCCGGAATGGTAAACTGCTCCAGAGGGAAACTCCTGCCACCCGCTGTTATCGTCGCTTCGGATACGGTTAAGGTCACGTTATCCGCTTCCCATTCGCCGCTGAATGTGACGGTTCTGTTGTCTGCACCTACGGAATAGTATGGCGCGTTTTGCGCGGTTACGTTTGCGGCGGATAAATCCAAAGCGTTTGAAAGGTTCGCGTCAACCGACAACACAGGCTGACCCGGAGTGAAAGTATAGCGTGTAGATGTGCCGGTGCGTGTAAGCGCGGCGTTTTCAAGATTGTGTAATGTAAAGTCGGACGTAAACAGCGGTCTGTACCGATTCAAAAAATATGCGTTTACATTGTCCGGTCCACGAGTAATACTGCCGTCCGGAGCGGATATATTGCCGCCTAAAATATATAGATTGCCTCCCCTTATTGCAATTAACCGCTGTCCGGTTTGCACGGTAAGGTTTGCCGCGCCGGATATGACGATTAAAGGGTTAGAACCAATGGTATTTAATAGAGTTGCGCCGGTGTTGGTGGCGGAAACCGCACCGCCACTGACAAAGAACCTATTTGCCGTAAGAGCCTCTCTCCTTGACGAAACAGTGCCGCCGGTCATCGTTATCGTACCTGGTGTAAAGACGACATCACTTCCGTTCGGCGCGGAAATGTTTGCGTTGCCGCCGATTGTAACATCGCCTCCGGTATATATGGCTTCGCTACCATTTCCGGAGGCGTTGGTTATTACGCTTCCCCCATTTACCGACACTAGACCGTTTGCCCTTATTGCATTTCTGTTTTGCGAAAAAACATTGCCGCCTGTTATAAAAACATCTACAGACTCCATGGCTGAAATTGCGTGACCGGATTGCGCGTGGGTGGCACTCAGCCTTCCGCCGATCATTTCGAAAGTGCCACTTCCCCGTAAGGTTATTAAAGCTGAATTAGCAACAGGAAGCCCTTGAAAATGAGTAGACAGAAGATGGTTTGTATATTCAGCCCCCCAGCTAACGGTCACATTGGCGGGTATGGTAAAATCTAACCTATCAGAAGTTATCGCACCGTTATACGTACCCGTGACCGTAACCGTGCCGCCGCCCGCCGCGTCCACGGTGTTTATTGCCACTCTTATGGCGTTTTCCATACTCACAATATTGGTGAAGACGGAAATATCCACCGCTTGTGTGGCAACAGATGTCGCTCCAATACCCGCCGCCGTGTTTGCTACTGCCGTGCCTGCCCAGCAGGCTATTGCGAACGCCGCTATGGCGATGATCCTAGAGATACCCTTAAGGTATTTGCTTCCGTTGATTTCCAGCGTTGTTGCCATATTTTCTGCTCCTTTTGCGCGGTTCCAAATGTCGCATTTAAAGGGTCCTTTAATTGCATCACTCCCAAGCGGCACTCTTTCGCACAAAAACGCCCTTTTTGGCAAAAAAACGAAGGTGCAGAAAAAAAATTCTACATTATAAATGTCGCAATTAAAGGACCCTTTAATTGCATCAGTTTGTGTGGTTTTTGTCTGAATATATTTGTTGCGCAAAATTGGCAAATTATCGTTGCTGGGCAAGGGCGTTTCGCAATTGGGCAATCACGTTGGATTGCCCCTACACGCAAAAATTAACAAACAATAAAATTCGCAACCGTAGGGGTACAGCGTGCCTTTTGAGCGAAAATCTACCTTCATCATCAAGCTTCCTGTGAAGGGTCGTCAAAATTTTCTATATTCTTTTATAACGTACCCACCCCGCTTCTCGTTAGATCAGCGCAATCGGGTGGGTCTTTTTATTTCAAGGGTATTATGTTAGAGGAATCAAAACCAGTTTATCAGAAGCCATTTTTGTCATATACAGACCAAATAGCTCTACTTTAAGGCAGAGGCTTATCTTTTGAAAATGAAGAGCAAGCCTTAAAAATATTGGAGAGAATAAGCTATTACAGACTTGGCAGTTATTGGCATCCATTTTTAGAAGACAAGCAAAATAAAATTTTCAAAGAAAATGTCAGTTTTGACAGTGCGTTTGAAATCTACAAATTTGATATGAATCTTCGTAAAATAATTATAGCAGAAATAGAAAAGATTGAAGTGGCTTTCCGCTCTAAGATGGCGCATATATTATCTTTGTCTAATGGTTCATTTTGGTTTGATGAAAAAGATTTATTTTCAAAATCTTATGAGCACAAGTCTCTGGTGTTAAAAATAAAAGAAGAAATTAAGAGAAGCGATGAAAGTCTAATCGTAGCTTTTAAAAAGGAATATTCAAATGATATTCCGCCAACATTTATGCTTTTAGAAATAACATCTTTTGGTACGCTATCTAAGTTGTACAAAAATTTGAAATCAAGTAAAGAGAAACAGGAAATTGCAAGTTTTTTTGGGTTGCTTGATAAAGCGTTTGAGTCGTGGCTATACAGTTTGGTTTATGTTAGGAATATATGCGCGCATTATGCTAGGCTGTGGAACAGGAAGATGCGAATTATTCCCGTGCATCCTGAAACTCATAAAAATCAATGGCTGGATAATAAACAAATTCCTAATAATCGGATGTATTTTATACTGTCAATGATTGTCTATTTGCTGAATATTATAAATCCTGAAAATAAAACCTTTTGCTTGGTTTGGCTGGAGTGCTTTAAAAGCTGAATCAAATTTCCACCTTTAATTGCATCAGTGGGGAAGGGTGTTTTGAGATTCATTTCAAAAGCTTCTTATGCTCCACTTCGCTCAAAACACTCATCTGTTGAATGGCAATTCGATTCAATTTTATTAACCGATCCTTTTGTGAAATTCCGTCATTTATTAACACAGCGTTGATATTTTCCATATTCGAAAGACAAATTAGCTCATTAATAGAAGCAAACATAACAGCAAAAGGGTGCCCACGGCGAGGCACCCCTACAGTTTTTAATCATTTGTTGCAAAAAAAATGTGAACATTCAGTTTTCCATGACGCAATCATGTAGTAGGGGCGGCTCGCCGTGGCCGCCCAGCTATTATATTTGCTTGCGGTAATTTCTAAATCGCCCCAAGGAGCGGTGATTTTTGCGATGACTCAATTTCCTTCAATGGGAAGCCATTTCTCAATCACAAATTCCACCCTTCTGTTCTTTCTGCGATTTTCTTCGCTGGTATTCGGAACTAAAGGTTCGTAGTAAAGTTTGGAACCTATGCCAAGTATGCGCTTTTCGTCAATGCCTTTGGCAATAATATAATCTCTAACTGCTTTGGCACGTTCATATCCAACTTTCCTGTTTACCTCCTTATCGCCTTGGTCACAAGTGTGGCCGTTCAGGTAAAAACGCAGTTCAGAGTAGTTTTGCAGTAAGGTTATTATTGCATCCAATGCAGGTATTTGCCTTTCGTTCGGCTTCGTTTGAGTTATATGGAAATCGTTTAGAACCTGCTTCTGGATAGAATCTATTTTTGCTTGCAAGCTTGAAGCTTTGCCTTCCTCAATGGCAGCTAAACGAGCAGCTTCTCTTTTCGCTGCCAAACGCACGGCTTCTTCTTCGGCCGCCTTGCGGCGCGCTTCCTCTGCTGCGGCTGCCTCTGCCAAACGAGCGGCTTCCTCCTCGGCTGCCTTGCGCCGCGCTTCTTCGGCGGCGGCGGCTTCTGCCAAACGAGCGGCTTCCTCTTCGGCCGCCTTGCGATGCGCCTCCGCTTCTGCGCCAGCGCCAGCATTGAACGACAGTTTCAGCTTTAAACCCACAGCCAATGGCGTAGCCTCGTCAATTAAACTGTTAAAAGCAATTTGTTCTTGGTTTTTGTGTTCTACAACTCTATCAGAAATGTGTCTCTTTGTAACAGAATTTAACCCGTAATCAAAATAAACGCCAGTATAAAGCCGAAACGCTTCATTTAGCTTCCATTTCATGCCTGCTTCTGTCGATAGCAAAACCGCAGTTTGCAAAGGCAATTTTTTTTCGCTTTTTTCCCTTTCAAATTTACCGAATCCCATAAATTTTTGAGTTGTATATTCGTAATCTTCAAACTCACGATAGCCAGAATTTTTCACGGAATCGGCAGAGATTTTATTTGTTCCTGTTAACGGAAAACCTATTTTTGTACCTGCTGCCGCATAGAATTGGTGATTATCACCACGCTGGTATTGAAGCATAAGCGGAATTTGCAAGAGCATAACGCTTTGTTTTTCTTTGTAACCATTTACTGTGCTGTGAAATTCTATTTCATTGCCTTCGTAGTCATTAGACATATATGGCTGCTGGCTGTATTTTTTAAATCCGTAGTTTGCATTGTAGAACGCCATTTCCAGCCCGCTTCCAAGGCCCCAGCTCGGAGCAAAGAAATAGGTGTAGCCAAGCCCGAAAAAAACGCCGAACCCATGGCTTTTATCGCCTTCTTTTACATTATACATTAATGTGGACAAGCCGCCGCCGCCATAAACGGAAAATTCGCTGGCAAAGGCTTGAAGCCCAATTGACAAGACTATAAAGATTGATAGGATTTTTTTCATTTTAATACCTCCATTGCTCTGATTGTTTTTTTAGCGCCAGTCTTATTTTTTAGTACCAATACATAGGCGTTTTTGATACTTCTTATTTCTGCAGGAAAACTTCCTTGCGCATTTAAGCGAGCTAGATGCTTGCCCGATACGCTGTAAACATCTACTGTTTCAACATCGCTGAAATCAATGACAGAAATTTTTCCGGCAATGTTTGGCTCAGGAACTTCGTATTCGCAACTGATAATAAGCTTGTCGTTTTCAGCTGGCATTTCTACATGGTATTTGCCTGGCGGGAGTTGCCTGCCATCTTCGTATTCGGACCATGATTGTCCGCTGCCTATTTCTTGCCCGTCTCGAAACCAGATGAAATTAGAGAATGTAGAATTGACACTGTTGTTGACTGGGTTGTTGATTACCGTTAGAGTGTTGTTTCCCCAGAGAGCCACTGCTATTTCGTTAAAAGGAACACAATTTTCTGAAGGCTCTGAAACATAACTTTCCAAAGGTTCTGAAATAGCACCCGCATAGTAGTTGGCGTTTTCTTTTGCACGAGCAAATATGTAGTAAGTGGTATTTGGAGTTAAATCAGAAAATTCCAATATGCTAAGAACGGTACTGAAAGTGACGAACTCAAGCGCTTCGGCAGAATTGGTTTTGCTGATTGCATATTCTATTTCTTGCCCGGTGCCTGGCCTTGGGATTGCATTAATGAAAATGCTATTTGCTGTTTTGCTTGCCAAGCTTGGAGCAGAAATTTCCGCGCCAGAAGCTTTTTCCACTGCGAAGCTCACGGTAAGTTCCTTGCTTTCCTCAATGTCGCTGCCGCTAACTATTATAGTTGTAGTGTATGCTTTTGCGTTCAAACCTAAAATGGGCGCAATTTGGAATACAGCTGAACCACCTGCCGCAATTGTTGCCACTTTATTGCTTGAAATTGCGAAACTGGTTGAATCGTTGCCGCTAAGTTTGATTGTTAATTCCCCAGTTGGCCGCTCGCCAGTATTCTCTACGATAAAATTCAACGAAGCTTGCGCAAAGTAACCGTAGATTGCGCTTGGGAAAGTTAGGATGCTAGGGGAAAGCGATATGCTGGGGGCTGGCGTACTCACCGAGATTGGGGTAATTACGATGGGATTGATTGCGGGATAGTCTGGATTCTCCATGCTAAACCACAGGATCTGCTTTCCTGGATTTTGAGGCCTTAGGTTTATCTTCCCAATTCCATTGTGAAACTGCACTGCAAGGTCGCTGGCTGTTATTCCGAAATCTCCAAGCTGAACACCCGTTAAAACAACGGGGTGGTTTTCATTGAAGTCGTGAATTTCCCCGCTGGTGATATCTTTAACTGTCAATGTAACTTCAATTTCTGTGCCAATCAACGGTTCGTTTATATCAACGGAAGCTTCGAGCGCATAGATAGGCTGAGGAACTTTAATCTTTACCCATTTGTAGTCAGGATCGTAGATAAATTCTCCTGAGCCTTTAGTTGTTTCATCTGTGTGCCACCATTCGTATTGGCTGGCGGGTGTCCGTAAAATTATATCCTTTTCAATTTCCATAGCCGTTGTTTCGCCCGAGGCAATAAGAGTACCGCTGTTAATTGTTAAGGCAAGTGAGAATATGCCGAAGCTTTCTGTGCTGGCACCACTTCCGCCTTTCGCTTCTAAACTCCCATCGCCAATTATAGTTAAGCTGCTTCTTGAAACAATGCCTGCGCTGTGATTCTGCGAATTGTCAGTAATATTTGAAACAAAAGAATTATCACCGAAAAGCTCCAGTGTTATTGGCGTTGGCTGGCTAAAGTAAAGGGCGTACGGTGCAGTTGTAGTCCAATTTACGCCGTAGATTTTCAGTGCATTCGTTTCAGAGTTCCATGATGCCGGTATGTTAACCACGTTATCTGGGGTAAAAATATCTGGGGCGGGAAGCAAGCCTATTTCGGTATATTCATTACTTGCGTAAAATTTGCCATCGCTTTGGTTAAAGTATAGCGTACGGTCTTCAATATATTCCCTAACCATAAATTCCACATCTAAGCGTCGCATTACAACTGGCCCACCATCAATATCTGCTGGCGCCGATACCAAAACGAACGCACTGTATATCCCAGCCTTAAGCCCTGATTTTGGTTTTATAGTAAATGTTTGGCTTGCATTTTGAGTCATGCCAAGGTCGGAAATATTCGTTAGGTCAAGCTCAAAATTGCTCGCATGTTCTCCTGAAACGGAAATTGTCAGTTTGCCAATGTGGCCTCCTGTGTTTGTTACCGTAATCTCCTGTGGCTGTATATCGTAGTGATCAGATATTCCCATAAGTTTTAAATATGCCGGACTTAGCGATATATCGTAGCCAGCTACCATTGCCAATCTGCCGATTTCCAAATAATACACTTGGCTTCCTGCATCGGCTTGAAAATACTTAGCATCGCCAAAGGGATCATCGGGAGGATTAGGCGGTTTTGCGCCTTTATTTACAAAAACGCCATTTTCCGCAACTTTCGTTATCCAAACTTGCATGCCATCTGTGGGAGGAGGAACGCCATCTGTGCCATCACCAAGCGTGATATATCTGTTTCCCGCCATATAAACATTGCTTGGGCTGCCGTTGGTTTTTGTATTATCTTTAATCACTGCTGTTCCGCCGAGCCTGAATACGCTTGGCGTTGTGTTCGGATTGTCATCTGTGACAAAGGCTGTGTTAGCAAAATGCACGCCGCCGCTATAGCTTGTTGCGCTTGTGCCACAAGAGTTTTCTGTGATTAAGCCGCCGCTCATATTAAACGTAGCCCTACGCGCATAAATATACACGCCGCCGCCAGAAAGATTTGTTCTGTTTCCTTTGATTGTGCCGTCAGTCATATTGAATACGCCTCTAACATACACTCCGCTGCCGTTATCGTTTCGGATAGCGTTATTTTGCAGCGTTGTGCCATCGTGTATATTGAGAGTGCCGTAATCATCAATAAGAACAAGCGAACCGTGGGCATCGGTTGAATACGCAGAACTAGCGTTGTTTCCGTCAATGATAATATTCTGCAAAGTTAGCGAACCTCTTTCTATTGTAAACAAGTAGCCCGTTACAGCACGAGTAAGCCTGCGCGGCTCTGCCGTTAAGCTTTGTATGGTGAGGACGTAGCCATTATTGCTTACTTCCAAGGGCGAAGTAATATCAAAATTGGCGCCAATGGTGATGGTCATATTTGCATTGCCAGCATTAAATGCATCAATCTGCGACTGCAAGCTCTCCATATTGAAGGTCTGATCCAACTGTGCCCAAGATGCCGCAGTAACAAGCAGTACCGCTGCCCAAATCTTAAAGTCTCTGAAAATTTTCATAATGTATCCTTACTGTTTACAATTTGAGCGGCAATATAGTAAACATCTGACTAACTCAATGTTTAAATATGACGAATATCACTTAAATTTGTCGTTTTTGCTATATTTAGGCTATATTTAGATTTTTTTTAACACTTTCCTTGGAAAAAATGTATATTATAAGTGATATTTTTTAGGCTATTTCAAAGTTGAACTTGGAAATAGCCTAAAAAGAGGCTTTATGATACAAAGAGAAATATCAAAACATGTTTTGGATATGGCAAAAGAATATCCAGCGTTGACTATTATAGGGCCGAGGCAGTCTGGAAAGACTACCTTGGCAAAAATGCTATTCCCAAAGCATAAGTATATAAACCTTGAAGAACCGGATATTAGAGAATTCGCCAAGAAATATCCTCGCGATTTTTTCAAAAATTATTCAGGAAACTTGATAATAGATGAAATTCAGCGTGTTCCGGAGCTTTTGAGCTATATACAAGTTATTGTTGACGATAACAACATAAAAGGGCAGTTCATTCTCACAGGATCTCACCAACCGCAGATAAAGGCAAATATTGCGCAATCGCTTGCAGGGCGAACTGCAATAGCAACGCTTTTGCCGCTTTCAATTAAGGAACTGAGCGACACGGGCATTGTTCTTGAGCGCGATGAATATATTTACAAAGGGTTTATGCCACGCATTTACAGCGAAAACGTTACTCCCAAATATCTGTACCAAAATTATTACTCTACCTATGTAGAGCGAGACGTTCGGCAATTGATAAATGTGGGTAGTCAAAATTCATTTGAACGCTTTATTAAGCTGCTCGCTGGGCGAATAGGGCAAATTATAAATCTCAACTCTCTTGCCGGCGACGTAGGAGTGTCGCAGACAACGCTTTCTTCATGGATTTCCGTTCTTGAAGCAAGTTTTATTGTTTTTAGGTTGCCTTGCTATTTTAATAATTTTGGGAAAAGGCAGATAAAAACTCCAAAACTTTATTTTACCGATGTCGGTTTGGCTGCGTATTTATTAGGGATAGAAAACCCAGAGCAGGTGTTTAGAGATCCTCTTGTTGGTGGATTATTTGAAAATATGGTTGTTGCTGAAGTGCTTAAAGCTAGGTATAATCAAGGAAAAAATGCGGAAATTTATTATTTTCGCAACCAAAATGGTTTGGAAATAGATTTAATTTTGAATGAAGGGCAAAGCATAATTCCAGTAGAAATTAAAGCCGGAGCATCGTTCGACTTGTCTTTTGCCAAGAATATAAAGCTATTCAAAGGACTATCAGACAAGGTTAAAAACGGTTACATTGTTTATAGCGGTGATAAAAATATTAAAACAGAGAATGCAGAATTCGTGAGTTTTACAAAATTAACCATTAAATAGGGTGAAATGTAGTTTTCTATATTATATATATGTATAATACCACAATCCTGCAGAAAATCAAAATTTCAGCCTTGCTTCTAGCTGTGGCTCTCTTTTTCACTTCTACTGCCTTTGCTAACACCGCTAAAAATCTGAATTTTTTCGGGCAGCTTGGCGTGCACAAAACCCAAAGCGCGCAAACCCTTGGGCACGGAGTCTTTGGGCTAGGCTTGTTTTTAGAAGGAGCAGGTATTGGCAGCATAATAAAAGACGAGCGTTTTTGCTTTGAAAAAGATGGTTCTTGTGCATATCTTCCAATAACCAATTATATAGGCGGAAATGCTTATCCTTTTTTGTCTCTAGGGCTTTCAGACTTTTTTGATATTTCCGTTAGCATTCCGCTACACGGCGATTATTTAAGAATAGATCATAATAACAATAACAATGTATCAGATAACCTTAGCGCAGGTGGCTGGGGCAATGTGCTTGCTTCTGCGAAATTGCGCGCTCCTTTCGATGAATACTTTCCTATTGACATGGCCCTTATATTTGGTTTTTCCATAGCTACCGGTAGAACAGACTTGGGAACTACGCAAAATTATGGAGCCTGGGTTAGAGACCCTGCATTTTTAAGTACTATTCACCTAAATCCAATTAGTGCTGCGGCAGATGAAGCCTCTCCCTACACAAATTCCCACCACATGATGAGATTTGGCGGTGCGCTTACTTTTGATTTTAGCAAAATGGATGCTGCTCCTCTAAAAATTCATTTCAACTATATATATAGAGCGACGCTTGGAGAAGCCGTTAACGATTACTTGAGGACCCATGGCATATCTGCTGCTTTACAATGGACTCCAGTTAGCGCTTTGTCTTTGTTTGGAGAATTTAACTACGAAAATCCAATCGGAGAATTGGTTAATCAGAGCATTACAGATTTGCATGCTGTTTCTTTAGGTGCTTCTTTTCATTTAAGCTCAAAAGTAGATTTGCAAATTGGAGCACAAATATTTACCGGTGCAGAGGATAAATACATTGAAGATTTAACTCTAAATTTAAAAGCAGATGGAGGCACCAGAGCCTCATATGATGCACGTCTCATTCCAAAATACATGGCATTTGGCGGTTTAACTGTTAGGTTATTTGATGAACCAGAAGAAGAATGGTTTGAAGAATATGTAGAGCCAACCGTTGTGTTTAGCGTAAGCCCGGAGTCTGTTATGCCAGGTCAAACCGTTACGCTCACCTGGATGACTACCGATGCTTCCGAGATTAGCATAGAAGGCATAGGGCGTGTTTCTGCTCAAGGCACAAGAAGAGTAAGGCCAACAGAAAGCACAACCTACACAATTACCGCTGCCGGCAGAGGCGGTGTAACAACGCAATCGGCAGATGTAGAAGTTGGCGATGCAGATGGCCCCACTATTGTGTTTAGCGCAAGCCCGGCAAGCATTCAATCGGGTCAAACCGTCACGCTCACCTGGATGACCACCAACGCCACGGAAGTCAGCATAGAAGGCATAGGCTCTGTTCCAACACAAGGCACAAGAAGAGTAAGGCCAACAGAAACCACCACTTACGTAATTACTGCCACTGGCGAAGGCGGCACAAAAACAGAAACGGTAGAAGTAGAAATAGAATCTGCAGATGGCCCCACCATTGTGTTTAGTGCAAGCCCAGAAACCGTGCGTTCAGGCCAAAACGTTACGCTCACTTGGATGACTACCAATGCTACGGAAGTCAGCATAGAAGGTATAGGCTCTGTTCCACCGCAAGGCACAAGAAGAGTAAGGCCAACAGAAAGCACAACTTACATAATTACTGCCACTGGCGAAGGCGGCACAAAAACGGAATTAGTGGAAGTTGAGATAGAAGCAGCAGATGGCCCCACCATTGTGTTTAGCGTGAGCCCGGAAACCATACTAAAAGGGCAAACCACCACCCTTACTTGGATGACCACCAATGCTACGGAAGTTAGCATAGAAGGCATAGGCAAAGTTTCTGCTCAAGGCACCAGAAGGGTTAAGCCATCTGAAACCACAACTTACGTAATTACTGCCACCGGCGAAGGCGGCACAAAAACGGAATCAGTAGAAATTGAGGTTGAAGAGCCTGTAATCGAAGCTAAAGTCAATCTGAAAGGCGTGAACTTCCTTAGCGGCAGGGCAGAGCTTACCCTCGATGCAAGGCGCGTATTAGATGGCGTTGCCGAGCAATTGCTGGCAGCTCCAAATGTCAAAATAGAGATTCACGGCCACACAGACAACGTTGGCAATCCT
>JAITFT010000052.1 GCA_031281155.1 Candidatus Fibrimonadaceae bacterium | reverse complement strand
TCCTTCTTGCCGTTATACAGCATTATGAACTCCGGAGCAGGGATTTTTATGCGCTTTTCCCTGTAGAGATCCTTGCTGTGCGTTAGGTACTCATACTCCCGGGCTATGTACACAAGCATACGCACCGGCATGTTTTCGTTGATGGTCGATTGGTGCTCGATAAGCACCACCATCCTGCCGTCTATCACGAAGCAGATGTCGTTCAGCTGATCCATTGGTTTAGACGGAGTTCGAGGTCAAAAAATACATACCCCCCCTCAAAATGATAACAACTGTTGACGGATTTTAGCGTTTTTTTGGGGAATGGGGAGTTTTTAAGCGAAAAACGGGGGGTTACTGAAAAAGAAGCTATTTCGCCCGCTCAATGTCGGCTAGTATCATCATTTGGCATAGAGTTTTGAAATCAGTTTTTGGTTCCCAGCCAAGCACTCTTTTTGCTTTTTCGGGGCTGCCAATAAGTATTTCAACTTCGGCGGGGCGGTAAAATTTAGGATTGACTTTTACAATGACTTTTCCTGTTTTTTTATCAATGCCTTTTTCGTTTTCGTCGCTGCCTTCCCAATGCAAATCGTACCCGCAATGCCTGCCGGCTTCTTCCACAAATTCCCGAATGCTGTGCGTTTTTCCTGTGGCAACAACGTAGGTATCTGGTTCGCTGTGCTGAAGCATTTTCCACATCATTTCTACATAGTCGCCTGCAAAACCCCAGTCGCGTTTGGCATTGAGATTGCCTAATTCTAAGGGCTCTGTTGTTTTGCCTGTGAAAAGATCTGCTAAATGACAAGTGATTTTTCTTGTAACAAATTCCTTTCCGCGCATGGGGCTTTCGTGGTTAAAAAGAATGCCGGAGCAGGCGAATATGTTGAAACTTTCGCTGTAATTTATGCACATCCAATGCGCCATCAGTTTTGAAACGCCGTAGGGTGAGCGTGGATAAAAGGGAGTTGTTTCCGTTTGCGGAATTTCCTGAACTTTGCCGAACATTTCGGAGGTTGAGGCTTGATAGAATTTGGTTTTAGGAGAAAATTCGCGAATTGCTTCGAGTATGTAAAGCGCGCCTATTCCATCTGCTTGAGCTGTGTATATAGGCTCTTCCCAAGAGGCTGCAACAAAGCTTTGCGCTGCGAGGTTGTAAAATTCATCGGGTTGGTGGTTTTTCAGCAGCCGGCAAATATTCGAAAATTCCAGCAGATCAAAATCCAGCAATTCAATTTGCTCGAGAATCCCGTGCTCTCTCAACTTTGAAAAAGTATCAGTAGCGCCTCGGCGATACAAGCCTAAAACTCTGTAATTCTTTTGAAGCAAAAACTTCGCCAAATACCCGCCATCTTGCCCAGTTACACCGGAAACCATAGCTATCTTTTTATTGTTTGTCATGGGGGCTAATGTAGAAAATTTTTCTATATTAGCATTATGGAAACATTTAACGTTTTTTTTCCAATTTTTGTGCTGGTATTGTTGGCGGTGGCGGTTCCTTTTGGGATGATGTTTGCAAACTGGGTGCTTTCGCCGCAGACTCAGGTTAAGAATAAGGTTAAAACAGATGCTTATGAATGCGGGCTTTCCAATGTTATTGGCAAAGCTTCAGATAGGTTTCCTATAAAGTATTATCAAGTGGCAATGCTGTTTTTGGTTTTTGATTTAGAAGTAGCATTGCTTTTCCCGTTAGCCATTGAGTTTTTGAATGCCGGGTGGGAATTGTTTGCTATTCTTATGTTCTTTTTGTTAATTCTAGAAGCAGGCTATCTTTATGTAATTAGAAGCGGTGTGCTTAACTGGTCGAAGTTGAGTGACTCATAATGCAAGTAAGGCTTAGCATAGACGGCAAGGAATACGAAGGCGTTTTATCGCAGGTTTTGCAGCCGGCAGCAGAGACTGCCTTTGTAAATGCCAGTCAATTGCCTGTCTATGTTGATAAACGCGATGGGCAAAGCTATAAATGCGTGAAAATTGGCAAGCAAACTTGGTTAGCGCAAAATTTGAATTATGAACTCGAAGATTCCTATTGCTACAACAATAACCCAGAACATGGCGAACTTTATGGCAGGCTTTACACATGGGCAGCGGCTCTTGGAGCTTGCCCCATAGGGTGGCACTTGCCAAGCAAAGCCGAGTGGCTGGAGCTTGCAAATTTTATAGGCATTCAAACGGCAGCAACAGCCCTCAAGTCAATTAGCGGGTGGGTTGGTGAAAATATCGGCACAGACGATTACACTTTTGCTGCTTTGCCAGCAGGCTACCGCGCCGAAGGCAAACATTTTCATTACTTAGGCAAACTTGCCGGCTGGTGGACAGCAAGCGAACTTTCCGCAGATAAAGCCTGTGCCGTAAGAATTAACTCCAGTGCTAGGCAAATTCAGCCCGAAGAATACAGCAAACTCTCTGCTTTCTCCATTAGATGCATTAGAGACTAACTAAAACTTTCTCCCAACCGGAACGCTCTGCCAGTTATTCGTTTCTAAATCGAAGTAAACTAAAGTTGCAGCGGTGCCAAAAATCACTATCATAAAGCCATCGAGGTCGGTTGTGAATTTTTGCCTGGTTGAAATATTTGTGTATTCGCCAGCGGGCGCCAGTATAACTCCGTTTTCTACCAAAGTATTTCTGTCTATGGAGCCATAAGGGTCTAGCGTGTAGGTGCCGTCTGGCTGGGATAGGTAAAGGAACAAGGCAACTTGGCCTGTTTCATCGTTTATTAAGTATGCTACGGCATCTTTTAAGTCGTCTCCGTTAAAATCAGCTTCTACAATAGTGAAAAGGTTTGGGTCGTTTCTCAGGCGAATGGGGAAATTGGCAAGCTCTTTTGCGTTTTCTGGGTAACGCCAGCCATCGGGTGCAAAGAAGGGCACGGGCTTGGTGGTTAGCCTTGAATTGGGGAGTTTTCTTGGCTTTGTGAATTTGAGATTCGGGTTGTCGTTTGCACCTTGCAGTTCAAGCTCGGTTTCTGTAACCGACAAAACTGGAGCAGGAGCGTTGATTTCGCTTCTTATGGTTCTTTCAACTTCCCTTAAAGAGCTTTGGGCGGCCTCTTCATCGCTTGCATCTAAAATTTCGCTTTCAAAAATTTTCAGGTACCTTCTTAGATTTGTAGCATTTTCAATGCGGTATTCGCCGCTGGAACGAACTAGCAATTTATATTCCAGGTGTATTTTATTTGGGCCATAATCGGGGTAATTTATATTGTAAACGGAGATTTCGGTGTATTTCCAATCGTCCGTCATGTTGAGTGTATCGTTTACAAGCGTGAGTGTTGCGCTTGGAGACGCTTTTACAGGTACCATAGCCCAATTCCCCAGGAGTGAACGCTGGGTTATTTGCGCATTCGCAAAAACTGCTAGGAGCAGGGCTCCAAAAAGTATTTTTTTCATAGTATAAAAATATAGTAAATTCCAAAAACAACGATAAAATCACTTTTCCCCTTGACAATTCAGGTGACATTTTCTAAATTTACAGGCATTAGTGGGAAAGAACGCTAATATTGAATGGTAATTTATGAATAATAAAAAAAATATTCTTATAGTTGCTTTCGGCGTTTTGCTGGTGGTGGTAGGTTTTTTCTGTTTGGCTCAAGGCCCCGCAGAAAATCCCGTATCGTTAACCGTTGCACCGCTTATTCTGGCTTTTGCCTACCTCGTGGTTGTGCCTGTCGGCATTCTGTGGGGCGGCAAAAAAAAGAATGGGAATTGATTTAGGGCAATTAGCTCAGCTGGTTCAGAGCGTCTGCCTTACAAGCAGAATGTCAGCGGTTCGAATCCGTTATTGCCCACTAAGCACCTTTGGGGTGGTAGCTCAATTTGGTTAGAGCACCGGCCTGTCACGTCGGAGGTTGCGGGTTCAAGTCCCGTCCATCCCGTACCCAAAGTAGCTTTGGAAAAAGTCAATGAGGTTAAAGAATTGCGAGTACTAATAATTTTAATAAATATTTTGCTCATTAGCTGTGCAACAACAAAATTTAACATTAATAATGTGAATTTTACATTTGAAAGCTCGCAACAAGACATATTGCCGTTAAAATATCACGATCGCAGCAGCGCAAATTTTGAAACTGCTGAAAAACTTATGAAGAACATTTTAACAACTGGCGATGAAGCTTGGGGGTATTATTATATCGATCATAGCGTAAGTGACCGCGAAAGAAGAATATTTGAATTTAACTTGAATATCGTAGGGGCAATATTAGCTAGCGCATTAAGCGTTATTGGAATTCCAGAGGCAAGAGTAAGATATGATTTGAACGCAATTATTTACCTATTTGATTCAAATGGCAATATAATAGGAATTTACGAAAAGTCGAGTTCCATTGTCAAATCAAAAGGGCTTTATTATGGCAGAAATTATCCCATAGAAGAAATCGGAAAAAAATTTAAAACATTATTTACAGAAGTTATAAGTAATATGGACCACGATAAGGAAAGAATAAACAAACAGCTTGAATTATCCGGAACGATAAAGGCAGAAGGAGATGCTGAATTATATACGAAGATTTATAAATTGATGAAGTAATGCTTTGGCTCACAAATAAAGCCTTAAATACAATCCCAACTGTTCTTGCTTTTTCAAATCAAAAATATTTTCTGCGTATAGGTTAAATTTCCTGTTTATATCATAAGAAAGCCAGGTTTTGAATTGAAGCCTTTCGTTTTCAAAATCTATTAGGCTTCGCAAGTACTCAAAATTAGCCCCATAACGAAAATTGCCAGCCAAACGCTTGTTCAATCGAGTGTCCAATCCAATAAAATTATCGACATTATCGTTCTTGAGCCTTGTGGAATTAAGCATTAAAAATTCAAGGGCTATCTTGCGTTGCTCATTTATGTAAAAACTCTTTCCAATGCCGGCATTGAAAACTGTTTCATTGCTCTTATACCCAGCAAAAACATCCCAAGACCAGGATTTGAAAAAAGAATCGTGAATAGGAGCAGAACGAATATGGATTAAATTCAACTCTCGCAAATTTGCGCTCTTGCTGTTTATGGCTAGGCCAAAAGATAGCAACTCCAGCGTGCCTTGAGCCGAATAATAGCTTGAATTATCGCTTATGTCGTGCAAAAGAGGTCTAAAGCGAATGTAGGCATTTGCTTCGCTTTCTATAAACTGCGTTCCAATATCAAGGCGAGAATAGCCGTGTATTTTTAGCTTTTGATTTTCAGGCTTTAATAAATCTCTTTTCTCTTTTTCGCTTTTAGAAACCGAATACCGCAATTCTGCCAGCTCTCTTTGCCTAGAAGCATCTCTTTCCGCATCTTTCTGCATATTTTTCCATTCTAAAAATTCCAGCCTGGCTATTTCTTTGTTATTTGAATTGAGCACTCTTTCTTTTAGCGAAGGAAGCATATAAGGATAACCCAAGCGATTTTCGTTTTGGAGCACAAGCGCCAAATCTTGCGGCGACATAATTTTTTGAGTTGGCGAAGGCAAGGAATCT
>JAITFT010000091.1 GCA_031281155.1 Candidatus Fibrimonadaceae bacterium | reverse complement strand
CGCTTACCTGTGCTGAAGTAAATACATCCCAACACTGACCTTGTGGATTATCTTCTGCCCATCTGCAACAGCCAAGAGAAACGCCAACTGAAGTTGGAGGATTTTGATCTATGCCTTCGCCAGTAAACGTACCGCCAGCGCACAAGGTGCCATGGCCTTCAAGCCCACCATTGAATACCCAGCCGTGAGCTTGGCAACCTGGATCACCAGAACGAGGCCAGCAAGCACCGCTTGAATATAAACACATTTCCTGCGCCGAAGCCTGACCTACAAACACCGCAATTGCGAAAAGCGGCAATAAAAACAACTTTCTCTGCATGAAAACCTCCTTGCAAAAGAATCTCTAACCCTAATCTAGAAAAGTATATAGCCTTTCGTTTGAAATTTGGCTTCTGAAAACAACTGAATCGCCGGTTTCGGGATGCTGCATGCCGTGGGTGCCGAATTTATACTCCCTCTCTAGGCAAGGAATGCCGTTTTCAAGGTTAAGAGCAATCTCATAGCGGGTTCGATACCAAGCTTCCCTGTGGTCGTAGCTCTTGAAAGGCTGGCCACTCTTAACGGTAGTCACATGCTGCTCCCATATAAAATAAGGGAAAAGCTCTTTTTCCTGCAAAAAAACCACGTATTCAATGCACCTATTGCCGTTTATTCTCCTAACCCCCCTTGTAAGCACAGAGTCTATGCTGGCATTGGGAATATTCGGCAACCTGCCCTGCGAGACCAAGAGTCTGGTTATATTTGAATTAAGCGGGACTTCACCCAAAAGTATATGAGTTAGCTCCCAACGCCTCTTCTCTATGCGGTCAAGGTCTATTTGGCGAGTCTTTTGGCTAATCTGCCTTTTCCACCTATCGGGAATTAAAAGCCTAGCCACCACTGCTGAATCAAAATTTTCGTTGCCCTCTATACTTATAACCTGCATGCCCTTTGCCTTAAGCCTAAGCTCGGGAAGCCTAAGCGCAAGCTCGGGCGGATATGACCTTTTCAAATAGCCCTCGGATTTATCAAAAAGAAAAGCTCTCTCCAAAAAAAGCAACTCACCATCTTGGCTATATTCATTGCTAAAAGTCGTTGCTGTTATGGTACCAATCTCTTCAACATCGCCATCCATAGTAGCATAGAGACCCTGCGAAAAAACCTCGGTTTTAACGGGCAAATCCAAATCGTAGCTAACAAAAGCAGTTTTTTCACCAGCGCAGGAAGCTAAAAGAAATGCGGATACTATTATGAGCAATAACATACCTTACCTAATTAATTCCATTCTTTTTTCCACTATTATGGAATCGCCGGCGGCTACGGCTATGCGGTAGATGCCTGGGGTGGAGGTTCGCAGGAGGTTTCTTGCTGTCATTTCCGGGCCTCTAAAAATTACTTCGGCATCGTTTTTTCTCACAGCCTTGGAACGCCTGAATAAAACTTTATCGGTTTCACCCAAATAAACTCTTAACTCCACCTCTTGCACGGGAAAACGCTTGCCGTTTTGCATTTGGATTATTATTATATCATTTGCCTTGAACTGCGAAGCAGTATCTGCCACAACCTTAGCGCTCTCGTTCCACTCGCGCCCCAAAAGAATTCTAGGCTCAGTCTCGCTAACTTTGCAAGCAACCAACAACAAGAAAAACAATATGAGAAATTTCATAAAATTAATATAGTAAATTGGGCGCAATGCGCCCGGTGGGATTTAGTAGGGGCAGCTCGCCGTGGCTGCCCAAAAGGGCGTGATTAGAGGCCTGGCATGGGCGGCAATTTAGAAAATTATATCCGATAAAAATGCCGCCTTGCAGCAGCGAGCTGTTTTTTGGGCTTGTCCAAAGATGGTCGTAATTGAATTTTGTGCCGAAAGTGAAGCTGTTGATTCTTAGCAAATTTAACTTTAAGCGAAGGTTCCAACCGAATTGGGATTCGCTGGTGTTGAGCATATATTTTTCAGCTTCCGGAGTTGCATCGTCGCCTCTAACGCCTGCCAAACTTACTCCCATTCCAAGAGCGGCAAATTTAAATATTCGCTCCGAGGTTTCAATGCCGGCTCTGCCCAAAAACTGGTAAAGACCGTCGAAATCTGTGTTGTTTTTTAGCTTAACATAACTGAAAGTGCCGCTAATATAGCCAGTTGTCCAATCTGAAAGCCCAAGCTCAAAACCAAAACCGCCATAAGGGTGATTTTTTATCTCTTTTTGCAAAGAACCTAAAAAATAATTTGCTCCGCCGTCAATAGAAAGGGCTTGGGAAAAAGCGTTTATAGCGAAAAGAAGGGTGAAAATTACCCATTTAGCCTTCTGCCGCAATATGTCTTTCATTGCGTAGTCAAATGATATTATTTCCCGGTCCATAGGAGCAAAGTAGTAAATTTGCGAAACTGCATACGAGTTCAGCTTGCAAGTTTCTATATTACGCACCGTGTATTTTAGACTTTTTTTACTTGTTTTTTTAGCGGCTGGCTTTTGCCAAGCCTCGCTTATTGGTTTTGATGTTCTTGGGCAGGAGCAGTCTCCGAAAAATGCCGCTATTATAAGGAATGGGCTGGCACCGCAGAATCCAGCGGTTAATGCGTTTGAAAATAGAACCAAATTTAGCACCGCAATTTTGTTTGAATATGCAAATGCAAGCGAAGGCGATAATTCCATAGGGCTTAATTCATTTACAACGCCCTCGCTCTCAATGGTATTGCCCCTCGGTTCTTTGGGAGTATTCGGTATTGGCTTGGAGCAGAAATATTTTGCCAGCAATCGCCTAGAGCTTAGAGACCAAAGTTTAGATGCCAACATATTATATACCATAAGAACAGGGCTTTACGAACTGGCACCGAGCTACTCCCTCAGGCTACCTTTCTATAACAACTTTGCACTCGGAGTCTCCTACCGAATTCTCTTCGGCAATTCCTTTTCTGCCCTTCAACGCGGCACAAGCCAAGACTGGGAAAGCGATTTATGGATGGCAAGAAACGTGGTCGTTACAGAAAGGGAAACGGGGCATTTTGAGATGAAGGGCGATTGGTGGCAGCAGCTTGGCGGCAGCGTGCATTTTCATAAAAGATTTGTGGATTATTTTTTCTCCTATTTCCCCGCTGTTGAAATGCAAAAAAACATAAGGCACAACGTGCAATTCAGCAATGCAGACACTCTGAAATCGACAAAAGACAGTGTAGCTTTCAATATACCCGAACACTTCGCAAGCGGCGTGCATTTTCTCTTTTTGAAAAAGCATAATTTGAGCCTTGTTTATGAGCAGCAAAACTGGGAAAAAACAGATTTAATGGAAGTTCAAAAAGCCTTCTCTTGCCTTGTTGAATATAAAATCACCGGCACTGGCCTTCATTACACTTCCTTTTTAAAGAGAAATAATTTTGGCGTAAATGCCTGGTATGCAGAAAAATATTTGAAAGACGTTTCTGAATTAGGAATATCCGTATTTTCGGATTTATGGCTTGGGCGCAGAGGAACGCTTGCTAGCCTTGCCTTGTTTGGCGGCTACAGAGACACAAAAGATCCATACTGGGACGAAGCTTTTTTTGGCTTTAAATTAAACCTCACGGGCGTAGGCAATTGGGGAACAAGTTCTCGCCGCAGGTAATTATGCAGCGTTTTGCCCAATTAAAATCGCAGTTTGAGCTTGCTTCTGAGCTGCCGCAAAACTTTCCAAAAGAGGTTATAAACGAAGCAGCAAAACTTTCAAAAGAACCTTTTAACAAAGATAAAAACAGAGAAGACTTTCGCCATTTGCACACTATATGCATAGATCCCCTCGGAGCGCGCGACCACGACGATGCCATAAGCGTTGAAGAAACAAAAAGCGGCTATGTTTTAGGAGTGCATATAGCAGACCTCAGCTATTTTGTAAAACCGGGTTCTGCATTAGATAAAGAGGCGCAGAAAAGGGCTTATACTCAATACCTGCCCTGGGGTTCTTTCCCAATGTTTCCCGAAATCATCTCTGCAAACTTATGTTCACTAAAGGAAAATGAAAACCGTTTTTCTTTCAGTTGCATAATAAATTTAGACAGAAAATGCAAAATACTCAAGTATCGTTTTACAAAGGGCTTGATAAAAGTTAGCCGTTCAATAACCTACGAAAAAGCCATGGAGCTTTTCGAAAAAAAAGACAAGCATATTTACCTGCTTGCCAAAGTTGCATTCAAGCTCAAAAAGAGCCGCGAAGAAAACGGGCTTTTAGAAATGGGCAGCACTGAATATCAATGCCAATTCAGCAAAAAAGGCGAGCCGCTTTGCATTGTTTCGAGGCAAAGCGAGAAAAGCAATTCATGGATAGAGGAATGCATGCTGGCTGCAAACAAGTGCTGTGCATTGGAGTTGCAAAAAAGAAAGCTAAAAGGAATTTACCGCATTCACGAAGCCCCAGATCCAGAAGATTTAGCCGAGTTAATGCAAGGCGAGCCAACTTTATTCTTTGACTCCCCCATTGATCCAAACAAGCTTTTGAGAAGCTACAGAGGCGACAACAGCCAAGACAAAAGAATTTTCCAACTCTATGCTCATTTAGTAAAAAAAGCAAATGGCAATCCAATTTTAATAAACCGAATTTTGCGCAGCATGCAAAAAGCCCAATACTCTCCCGAATGCTCTGGGCACTTCGCTCTCCACTGGCGCGACTACGCCCATTTCACCGCCCCAATTCGCCGCTACGCCGATCTATGGTGCCACAGGGAGTTATGCAAAGCAACCAAAACAAACCAAATAATCCGCAAGGGCAAGGCAAGCCTTGCCAAAACCCAAACCGCCGACATTTGTTCCAATTTAAACGATGCAGAAATTAAAAATCAGAAAATAGAACGTAAAGCATTGAAGTTATGCGCAAGCTATCTTTTGCAAGATCAAGTTGGGCAAACATTTAGCGGCGAAGTTCAAGGCATTGAGGAGTTCGGAATTTTTGTTTCCATTTCAACTAACACCGTTGCATTAGCAGAAGGTCTTGTGCATTTGCGCGATATTCCCGGCGATTATTATGTTTACAACGAAGCAAGAGGTATTTTAGTTGGAAAACGCTCTGGCAAAAGGTTTAAAAGAGGCGATAAAGTTACGGTAAAGCTGGTTAGAGTTAACCCCATAAAAGGCGAAAACGATTTTGAAATATGCAACACCCGCAATGCCCCACGCAACATCACGCGCAACGCATACGCCCGCAACGCCCCTGCCCGCAACGCTCCCGCATGCGAAGTCCCCGCAAAAAAACGCCGATTTGGGCGGTAAAGCGCAATTTTTCCACTTTTTTTGTGCTTTTTTGGAAAAAATAATGTAATTTTAACAGAGCAGTGACTCATTTCTTGAATATAATTATTGCACCCCCCCCCCCCGTGCGTACATTTTCGTAAACAAAAATGTTCACAGTCTGAATCAGACAAAAGGAGTCCGTTATGAATAAGCCTTATGCCCTTATCGCCATGCTCGTTTTAGTTGCTATGGTGCATTCTTCCAATATAGTTGCCGTTTTGGAAATAATCCCAAACAGCACAAACGTAAATCTAACAATTTCTGAGTTTCGGCATTTAACAGATGAACTGCGAACGCAAGCAAGGGAGGCTCTGCCGCGAGGCAGTTATTCCATTTTAACAAGGGATAACATTACGCAGTTGATACCAGCAGAGCAGGCGGAATGCTTTGCCGAAAGTTGTGCCATTGATATAGGCAGGGCAATAGGCGCTGAATATGTAACCCAAGGCTTTGTGGGTGGTTTCGATGGAATGCTAACTTTGACCGTTGAACTTTATGAGTCTATGAGCGGCAATCTGCTGGGTAGCTTTGTTACCGAAAGCGATGGTGTTCGTGGGTTGCTGAGTACAATAAGGGAGAGAGCTCCTGGCTTGTTTACGCATATAGTGCGAGAAAGTGCTCGCAAGACTCAGAACATTCCAAGTGTATATACAATTTTAAAAAACGACGTATCAAAGCTTGTGCATGATGATGGTTCAGAAGAAGTTTTTAAAGAGCAAACCAAGCCTGTTGCTAAACAGGGGTCAACCATTACTCAAATTGTCCGCAACGATAAAAGAAATTATTATGATACCACTACCGTCTCTAGCACAAGATTTTTTTTGCTTGGAGCACGAATATATAATCCTAAAAACATCAATATGTTCAACTATAGTGCTTCTCTTGGGTATTCAGGGCTGGGAATTAATGCGTTTATGTATTTTGATTTTATGCAGCGGCACAAGCTGTTTAAGGAAGAGACCTTAACTTCTGACAATTTTATTATTGGTAATTTTGGTTTAGGCTTTATACAAACAAAACTTGCACTTTCCTCAAACATGCTAAGATCGTTATTGGAATTTAACGAATTTGATGTGCTTTTGGGGTTAAAATTTAACACTGCCTTAGATTTCAAGCTTGGTGAAATGGGTTTAAACATGAATCTTCTTTATAAACAATGGTTGTTTTCCATAGGGCCTTCGTATTATTTTAAGGATAAAAAAGAGGAATCTGGTTTATTTATTGAGGATTCATACGATTCTGGCTTATCGCTGGCGATGAATGTTAGTTATTTTTTCAAAGAATTCAATAAATCAGAGATGCCTGTTTTTGAGATTATAAGGCGTAAAGGAACAACGGAACAAACAACAGAGCAAAAAACTCAAGGAACAGCAAAACGAAAGCGTTATTTCAGGCCAGGTATAGAATTGAACTATCCAGTTTACCGTTCAGCCATAGAATTTTTTGATGACTCATTCCCATACCTAGCGGCTGGAGCAGGCTTGTTTTTTAGAATAGGTCCTGAATCTATTTACTTTACAACTGGAGCCTATGCAAAATTGGATGTTTTGTGGAAAGAAGGCATTGCGTCTGCAGACTTTGGTATTTTTGGAATTAATATACTTTCGTTACCTCTATTGGATTTGGAATGGGGTAGGTTTTTCATGGAAATTCCTTTGTTGCTCAGTTTTGGCTCTGGGCAAATAAGATTTACAGGGGGAGCCTTGCTTGAATACTATGTGAATAGCGCAATTCACATAACCATTAACGAAAGTGTTCCGTTTATAGGAGGCGAACGTTTTGAAAGCGAAGTAATTGCACAGCGATTTGAAAAAGACATTCCAGATGGAAGCATATACTGGGTTTTCGGTTTGGATTTCGATATTGTTAGGTATTGGGGCATAGGCGTAAAATGTTTGATATGGGGCGGCTCTTTGGGGGACTCAGAGCAGGATGCCTTTAATTTGCTCACTCGCTCTATGGGTATTGAACCCAGCAAATTTCAAACCAGAATCTCAACATACTTTGTCTTTTAAGATTTTCTACCTTATACCCTTAGATGAAAAAAGCAAAATTTATTGTTCCTAACGCTTTCACTAGCTTGAGTTTTTTGCTGGGCGCAGCGTCTATATGTTGGTCTGTTGGTTTGTTCTCTGGCGGAACAGACCCTGTGGTAATGGGCGCGCATTTTATAATCTTCTGCACCTTGCTAGACAAGCTAGACGGCTTTGCCGCCAGGACCTTTAACGCAAGCTCAGAATTCGGAGCGCAATTTGATAGCTTGGCAGACTTAATCGCTTTTGGCATAGCGCCTGCCTTTATGCTAACGTTTGCTTATAAAAACTTCGCCGCAAACTGGTACGAAATTAACAAAATAGCCATTTTCGCAGGCTCCGCCGTTTATATGGTATGCGCAGCTATGAGGCTCGCCAAATACAATGCAATGGATAGCGACTCTTACCCAGACTACTTTTCTGGAATGCCAACCACATTCGCTGGCGTTACAAACGCCGTGCTCATGGTTCTGCTGTACAAATACAATTTCTTCAACTGTTGCCAAAGTATGCTTTATATTCCGCTTGTAGTAATGGTGCTAACTGGAATGCTTATGGTTAGCCCATTATTTTTATCAAAGCTAAAAAAACGCAAAAGCACAGTGGTTAACGTAATTCAAGTGGTGAATATTATTTTAGCTTACGCCTTTGGCTTCGCCATGGTTTTCCCAGAATACCTCATGGCCCTAATTCTAATTTACTTTGTAATAGGCTTTGGCTATGGAATAATAAACCGCAACTTAATAATTAGCAGCCAGGGCGGCAAAGCCGCCAAGCAAGAGGCAGAGGCTTAGAAATGGAAAACACAAGCGATTCGCTATATTACTTGTGGTTTATAATCCTCGTAGCCATTTTGGTTGTTTTGTTTGTGGCAAAATTGAAATTCGATGAGATTTTTGAAAAAAGGCAAGAGCGGCGCAGGTTGCTCACCTATTCAAAAACAAAATTAATGCCAACCGAAGAAGGGCAAGCCAGGTCTTTGAAAATTAAGAGAATAAGAGATTTAAAACCATAAAAATTGCGCTATGTTAAACGAATTTGCTCCCGCCAAGATTAACCTCTTTTTGTCAATAATAAAAAAAAGAGAAGACGGCTATCACGATATAGGCACAATGTTTCAAACGCTTTCCTTTGGCGACACGCTTTTTGGCGAACAAA
>JAITFT010000040.1 GCA_031281155.1 Candidatus Fibrimonadaceae bacterium | reverse complement strand
GTCTTTTATGCCATGCAAAAAAGCATCTAGGGTCATCGTTAAAGCCGATTAAATGCTTTATTATTTCCCTGTTCAAAACTTCCTTGCCTTTTTCGGTTATGCTATAAACCGTGGCTACCGGATAACTGGCTTTTTGAACTTTTTTTCCCTCTATGCAACCATGCTTTTCCAAATAAATTAAACGATTATAAATTGTAGATGTGCTTATCATAGCCCATCGCTCCAATTCACGTTCTTTTATTTTAGAGATAATATCGTAGCCGCTGGAATCTTCTTCCAATATAAACCCCAGCAAAACCAAGTCATAGCGATTCATGTTCCGGAATATAGAAAACTAAAAAGTAACAAATCCATGAAAATGCAATGGATAAAACGGAAAAAATTCCAGTCTTTTTCCCAAACGAACAGTAGGAGCAGGTAATTTTGCAAAATTTAAGATAGTAACCAGATTTTTGCTCCATGTTTTTTTAGGTTTAAAAATTTCATGTAAATCGTAATCTAAACCCAAATAAAATTCATAAATATATCCATCCCACCGTTCTTCATATCGAGTTTCGTCTATTCCCCAGCCAAAAGCAAAAGCGAGCCATTTTGCATTGCTTGGCAGCATTTGACCTACCTTGAATGAAAGCCAATGTGTTTGGTTTGGATAATCATCTACAAAAATACCATTATCGTTATCGGCTCGCACTTCGTCCCAATATACGCTGGAATTGGGCCAATACGCCCATTTGTAATCGACATATTGCATAGCGGGAATAAATCTTTTGCCCATAGCATAAAAACCGCCCAAGCAACCAGCCATCGCATCGTAAATGCTATAACCGTAGGGAGAAAAGCCATCTTTAAATTCTACCAATATTTGTGTAACTCCAAGTGTTATGCCTGCCCAAAGCGTAGAGGCAAAAGGGCTCATTCCAACCCAGTCATAGCTCATTGTAAATATTTCCCCAAAAATAGCGCCAGCATAAAAATGCCCGAATTTATCTAAGTTTGAGGCATAGTGCATATCGTTGTGAAAGCCTTGAAAATTAAAAGGCCGAGCATGTTCTCCCCCAGGCCACCATCCTTCTTTAAGCAAAGCATAATAAATCGCCGCATACGAAGCCGCTATAGAGCCGCTTATAATCGCAAGCCGAACGGGATCTATGCTATATAAATTTGCTTCTATATGGTATAAATTAATTTCTTCGCTGCTTGAGCTTACTTCTAAGGCTTCATCAACAACGATAGAGCTTGCCTGGACCTTGCTTAACAGGATTATTAGGATTACCAAGCTTTTTGAAATGATACTGTGCTGCATGGAGGGTAATGTAGATTTTTTTGTTTTCCGCATTTTTTTATACGGAGGAAAACCGTTCCCTTAAAATATTCCTCAGTTCTTTCGCATCTATTTCCTCGCCGTTTTTTTCTCGTTCTGCCACATCAAAAGGCTCTAGAATTTGCGAATAGGCTTTTTGGATGCTTTTGGAGTTTTTTCTTTTTTCCCAGCAATAAACCGTATCTTGTAAAATAACTGGCAAAATAGTAGCTTTGAGCTCCACTGCCATTCTGAAAGCACCATTTTTCCATTCGCCCATTTTTTCTGTTTTGCTTCGAGTTCCTTCTGGGAAGATTACAATTTGCGGCGGTTTGTCGGCAGAGAAATTGCTCACCTTATCCATAAATTTCTGCCCTGCGCCTGCGGCTCGGCGTTTAATGAAAATACAACCGATTTTTTTCATCCAATAAGATAAAACGGGAATTCGCGACAACTCCGCTTTTGCCAAAAAGCCCAAATGCCTTTGAACAGAAACAAGCACAACAGGAATGTCTGCGAAAGAAGTGTGGTTGCCAATCACAATAACAGGGCGGCTCCAATCTACCTTTGCAAGATTCTCCTGCCCCTTTATGCTCAAATCTAAACGCAAAACCCGCAAACAGTATTTTGCCCACAACAAGAGCGTTTCTTGCAGCCATGCTTCTATCGTTTTGCTCCTAAAAAAATTCTGGAAAAAATAAGGCGGGAAACATCTGAGCATGTAGAGTATAACTCTAGCTGTGGTAAAAATTTTAAAAATAAAAACCGGCACTTTTATTCCTTTGCTAAATTTTTTCTCCTGGCAATATTTTAGAAAGCGAGACTCTTTAAAATTTTTGAGTTTGCCCTTAAAATATCTTTGCTTGCAATATAAAAATATTAAATGTGCTTCTGCTCTTGTAACGCCAACATAAAAAAGCCGTTTTTCTTCGTCTAATTGCTTCTTTTTTTCTTTGAATTTTTCTGGTAATCTGCCTGGGCTTAAACTTTCTGCCAGACCGCAGTAAAATACAACCGGGTATTGCAAGCCCTTGGAACTGTGGATGGTTTCTATGTGCACTCCATCAAAATTTTCGGGGGAATCGTCTTCTATAATGGGAACATCGCTTTCTTTCAGTGCAAGTGCATAGTATTCGCATTGGCGGTTGTAGCGCGAGAGCAGGGCGAAATCGCTCCATTTCATTGAATATTCTTCTTTTAAAAATTTTATTTCATAGGCTATTTTTATCATTTCCTCTTCTGCTGTTTGCGAAACCCAAACTTCTGGAATGCGGTTTTCTTTGAAAAGAGGGTAAGGGCGCAAAGCGCCTGGCCTTAATTTTTTGCGGAAAATCAGGGGTTTATCGTTAAAAATTCTGTTTGCTGCTTCCAAAATGCGAGAAGTGCTGCGATAGTTCCATTCGAGCTTTAAAACTTTGCAATCTGGAAAATCTTTTTTAAACCTTAAAATATTCCCAATATCTGCACCCCTGAACCCATAGATCGCCTGGTCGTCGTCGCCCACGGCAAAGAGACTCTTGCTTTCTCCGAGGATTGCCCGCACGAGCTTGTATTGCGAGGGGTTGATGTCTTGGTATTCATCTATTAAAATTTCATTCCAGGAATTTTGGCAATGCTCTTTAACTTCGTTAAATTCCGATAGCAAGCGGATTGAGAGCCAAATTAAATCTTCAAAAACTATTGCTCCGCTATTGAAAACGTTCTCTCTTAATTTTTCCAGTTGGTTTTTCTTTGCTTTTATTTCCGGGGAAAAAAGGTTTTCTCTGTTGAGGCTTCCAGCCTTTATGCCAAGCTCCATAAGTGAGTCTTGAAATTCGAAATCGCTTTGCTCTTTTGGCATTGGCGCTTTTTTAAAACCAACTCTTTTCCAATTTTCAATGCCATCAATTTCCATTTTCAAAATTCTGAGCGCAAGCGAATGAAATGTGCACAACAGAGCTTTGGATTCCGGCGCAAGCTCCTTTACTCTCTCATCCATTTCTGCGGCGGCTTTTGCCGTAAAAGTGAGCGCTAAAACTTTTGAAGACTCCACTCCCTGCCCAATTCTATACAGAATTCTTTTGGTAAGCACAGAAGTTTTCCCCGAACCTGCCCCCGCCAAAATAAGCAATGGCCCTTCCTCTGCATGAGAATGCAGAACAGCTTGCTTTTGCTCTGGGTTTAAACCTTTAAGCATGGCGATCAACAGGTATAAGCGGCTATTTGCTTGCGCGTGGCCATATTCAAAATTTCAGCGGAAGCCTCCCAGTGAGGCTCTCTTGCTAAAACCGGCGAAATACTTAATGTCAATTTTGCTGCGTTCATACGTATAATGTAATATAGAAAATACTCCTTCAATAGAAGAAACTCACGGTTATTAACCTAGTATTTTCTATATTAACTCTCACAAAAAAGAAAGGAAAAAATTATGGTATTCTCTCAGGTAATAGCCGAAGAATTAAAAATTGAAGAGCATCGCATTAAAGCGGCTCTAAAATTGATGGAAGAAGGTGGCACTGTGCCGTTCATCGCCCGCTATCGCAAAGATCAAACAGATAATCTGGATGAAATTCAGCTGCGCGATATCCAGCACAGAAAGGAGTCTCTAACCGAGCTTCAAGAACGCAAAGAAACCGTTCTTAAAACCATCGAAGAGCTTGGTAAGCTAACTCCAGAGCTAAAAGCGCAAATCGATGCCTGCCGCAACAAAAATATTTTAGAAGATATTTACGCCCCCTACAAGCCCAAACGCAGCACGCGCGCTACAATCGCAAAAGACAAAGGCATGGAACCGCTCGCAATAATAATAATGGAACAAGAGGAAACCAACAACTCCGCCGAAACCATTGCAATGGCGTTCCTATCAGAAGAAAAAGGCGTAGCAGATCCAATTGCCGCAATCAAATTCGCTTTGGATATTCTGGCAGAAGATGTAGCCGATACCCCAGAGTTCCGCCAGTACCTGCGCTCTCAAATCGAAAAGCAAGGAAAAATGGTTTCCAAAGTCAAAAAAGAATTCGAAGACAAAGAAACAAAATTCAAAAACTACTACGATTTCTCAGAACCCCTTGGCAACATACCAAGCCACAGAATGCTCGCAATGCGGCGCGGCGAAAAGGAAAAAATTCTGCGCCTAACCATAGAAGTGCCAGACGAAGCTCTTGTTGGCTATCTCTGCGAAAAAGTAATTAAAAAAGACGGCGTGTGGAAATCTTACTTAGAAGAAATGTGCAAAGATTCTTGGGAACGCTTGCTAAAGCCAAGCCTGGAAAGCGAAGTTCGCCTCTCATTGAAAGAAAGCGCAGAACTGGAAGCATTCAAGGTTTTCTCCAAAAACCTTTCAGACATTCTGCTCGCACCGCCGGCAGGTCACAAAGCGGTGCTCGCCTTAGATCCAGGCTTCAGAAGCGGAATAAAAGTTGCCGCCTTAGATCAAAACGGCAAATTCCTAGATCACGGCATTATTTACCCGCTAGAACCACAAAAATCCGTTGCGCAAGCCGCAGCCTATTTAATAGAACTCGTTGAAAAATACGATATAGATTTAATCTCCATAGGCAACGGCACAGCAAGCCGCGAAACAGACGATTTCATAAAAGAAATCTCCAGCAAGCTAAAAAACAAAAAAGGCGAAGGTCCCATTAGCGTTATTGTAAATGAATCCGGCGCCTCTGTTTATAGCGCAAGCGAAATAGCAATTAAGGAATTCCCAAAAGAAGACATTACCACAAGAGGCGCAATCTCCATTGGCCGCCGCCTGCAAGATCCACTGGCAGAGCTGGTAAAAGTAGAAGCAAAAGCCATTGGCGTTGGGCAATACCAACACGATGTAAACCAGCGCGAACTCCAAAAACGCCTAGACGAAGTTGTGGAATCTTGCGTGAACAAAGTTGGCGTAGATGTAAACAGCGCAAGCCCGGCCTTGCTCGGCTATGTGTCTGGCGTTAATAAAAGCCTGGCAGAAAGCATTGTTAAGCACAGAGATGAGCACGGCACTTTTGCAAGCCGCGAATCTTTGAAAGAGGTCAAAGGTTTTGGGCAAAAAGCATTTGAGCAAGCCGCAGGTTTTTTACGTATTCACGGTGCAGAAAACCCATTGGATAACAGCGCGGTTCACCCCGAAAACTATGCTTTAGTTGAGAAAATCGCAGAAAAAGCCAGCACTCCATTAAACGAATTAATAGGCAATACCGCAATTCTCAAATCGCTTTCTTCAGGCGATTTTATAGATGCCGAAAGCGGAGTTGGAAAAAACACCGTTGAAGATATTTTAACAGAATTGGAAAAACCCGGCCGCGATCCTCGCAAAGAATTCAGCTATGCGAAATTCAACCCAAAAATCAAAACCATGCAAGATTTAATAACGGGCAGTTGGTTAGAGGGTGTTGTAAGCAACGTAACAAACTTTGGCGCATTCGTAGATATTGGCGTTCACCAAGATGGCCTTGTGCATATTTCCGAGATGAGCGAGAATTTTGTGAAAGACGCAAAAACCGTTCTCACAACCGGCGATGTGGTTAAGGTAAGAATTGTCTCCGTTGATGCTGTCAACAAACGCATTTCGCTTTCAATGAAACAGGAAACAGAACGCAGAGTAGGCGGCAGAGATAGAGACGGCAGGGACGGCAGAGATGGCAAGGGCGGCAAATTTCAGGGCAAAGGCGGCGGTGGCTATCAAGGCAAACCGCAAGCTGCAACGCTCGCAGATTTAAAAGCTAGGTTCTCCGGCAAAGCACAAAAAATGGCTGCACAGAATATACCGAAAAAGCCAGCGGCAGCAGCAATTAAAAAAAGCGACGTAATGTCCAGATTGAAAAAAGCAATGAAAGGCGGATTGTAAATGTGAAAGTTTTTCATCTTTTTTTAGCTTCGCTTTGGCGTATTGGTTATTTAATCGATTCCAAAACAAGGCTTGCGCCTAAAAAAAACATACATTTTCGTACTCCGCTTATAGGTATCGGGAGTCTGCTTGCGGGTGGGGCCGGGAAAACTCCTTATACGGCATATTTGGCAGAAAAACTAAAAGCGCAGGGTTTGAATGTTGCAATTATATGTAAAAAAACAGGTGATGAAAATTTATGGCTCGCCAAAAAAGGCTTTGAAGTTTTTTGCGGAAACCGCTTTGAGCTTTGCAAAGAACTAGACGGCAAATTCGACCTTTTAATCAGCGACGATGGCCTGGAAGATCGCCGTCTTAGCCACGCGCTTTGGATTTGCCTCAGCTGGGGCGAACAGGCAAACAGCTTAAAAGACATTATACCCGCCGGCAATTGCCGCAGTTTGTGGAAAGATCACCCAGAAATAGCCTGCATAAAAAAATGCGCTATGGATTGGGAAGACACAGCAGAAACAATAGAAGCGGCAGACATAGTTTTTTCAATGAAATTGCCTGTAAACATAAAAGGCGATACTTTGCCTGCCGGTTCAGGGATAGCAGCCCTAGCGGGCATTGCTCGCCCGCACAGGTTTTTCAGCGGGCTGCGCAATAACTATTTTCTCACAAAAAAGATAGAATGCAGCGATCATTCAAAAAACATTCAAAAAAAGGCAGAAAAAGCATTAAAAACAGGCTTGCCCGTAGTTATAACAGAAAAAGATTCCGTTAAACTAAGCGAAGACGTTCTGCAAAACCCAAATTTGTATGTTTGTGAGCTGGCGATTAAATACAATAGTTAATAAGTAAAGTACTCCCTCAGGCTCCTCCTCATAAACTGCGGGTTGCGTTTTTTGGCGAGGCCTTCCAAGTCGTTGAACCTTAGCGGACTATCGAATATGAATTCTCTTAGATGGTGAGTTGCCATTCTTCTTTCGAAGTTATCGGGATGCCGGTAAAACACGGTTCTTGTGTTAGCATTTGTTATGTATTCCAGCCTGGACATGCCCTTATATACCCAGAAAGTATCGGCTTGCGCAGTGTGCGACCAGCGGATATGAAGGGAATCTCCTCTAGCATCGCCATAACGGATTCCCGCTTTGTAAAAGCCATAGGGAACTTTCCCATCTAATAAGATAGTAGTCTTAGGCAGTTTCTGAGCAATAGCTTGAAACCCGATACCTCCGATGAAAAGGAACATTAGGATAAATCCATACCCTATGCCCCATACCCTATGCCCTAATTTTTCACTAGCCATTATTCCCCGCTTGCTTTGTCTTCACCGCTTTGGAACATTTCGATATCTTGTTCGCGAATTTTCTTTTCTATTTCTTTGGAAATTTCTGCGTTTTCTTTTAAGTACTGCAATGCGTTTGACCGGCCTTGGCCGATTCTTTCGCCGTTGTAGGAGAACCAGGAACCGCTCTTTTGGATGAATTCCAAATCGACTGCCAAGTCTAATATGGAGGCTTCTCTTGAAATTCCCAAGCCATAAAGAATGTCGAATTCGCATTGAGTGAATGGCGGTGCGACCTTGTTTTTTACAACCTTTACTCTGGTGCGATTGCCTATGGAATTTTCGCCGTCTTTTATGGTGCTAACGCGGCGAATATCAATGCGCTGCGTTGCGTAGAATTTGAGGGCATTGCCGCCTGTGGTAGTTTCTGGGTTGCCGAACATAACGCCTATTTTCATGCGCAATTGATTTATGAAAATTAATGCGGTATTCGATTTATTTAAAATACCGGTTAGCTTGCGGAGAGCCTGGCTCATAAGCCTTGCCTGCAAGCCCATGTGGCTATCGCCCATTTCGCCGTTGATTTCTGCTTGTGGAACAAGGGCAGCAACGGAATCTACCACCACAAGGTCTATTGCTCCGGAACGCACTAGCGTTTCGCATATATCGAGAGCTTGCTCGCCAGTGTCTGGTTGGGAAACCAGCAGGCTGTCGATATCGACTCCGAGCTTGCGGGCGTAGCTTGCATCGAAGGCGTGTTCGGCATCTATAAATGCTGCTACGCCGCCGGCTTTTTGAGCCTCTGCGATGCAATGCAAGGTTAGAGTTGTTTTACCGGAGGATTCCGGCCCGTAGATCTCTATTATTCTGCCCCTTGGAATGCCCCCCACTCCAAGAGCCATATCTAGCTGAATGCAGCCAGTGGATATAACAGGAACCTCAATTGCGGACTCCTTGCCCAAGGTCATTATAGCGCCCTTTCCGTGGCTTTTTTCTATTTGTGCGACAGCAGCTTCAACAGCTTTTGCTTTTTCTGGTGTCAGCGAGCTTTTTTCTTTGTTTGCCGTTTTTTTAGACATATTACCTTCCTTTGTTGGTTTAACTCCCTAAATATAGAAAAATGCTGAACATAAGTGCAGTGATATTTCTACCTAGCCTGAGGGGGTTGCTGTAACAAGACATTTGGTTTTTGAGCGTTTGGCGTGGTGCCTTCGTGCCATAAGAGCCAGGCTTTTTTGGATATTCCGCCTGTATAGCCGCCAAGTTTTCCGCTCACAGGAATAATTCTGTGGCAGGGGATTAAAATTGGTATTGAATTTTGCCCGCAAATATTTGCGCATGCTCTGACTGCGTTTGGTTTGCCAGCCAGGGATGCAAGCTCTGAATAAGACATTCCAACAATGGGAAAAGTGTTTGGCATTGAATAGATTACTCCCCAAACTTTTTTTTGCAAATCGGTTCCTTTTAGGTCGAGCGGGATTTTTAAACGCAGTTGTTCAAAAGCTCCCCACTGCTTTGCAAAATACATATTCAATGTGGAAATGCAAAGCGCAATGCTGTTCCTTCCATTTTCGCTTTGTGGCTCAACATAAACTCTCGGCTCTTCCCGCGAGGAAATAAACCTAATCGCCCTGAGGCCCCTTTCGGAAGCCTCTATGCGCAGCACTCCTATTGGAGATGTATAATCCACAAAGGAGCCTCTTAGCTTACGGCATCGCCCAAGCTGAACATTGGCATATACATAGCTACAAGTATAAAGCCTATGAAACCGCCAAGGAATACAATTATAATAGGTTCGATCATAGATGTAAGAGTGTCCACCGCAG
>JAITFT010000013.1 GCA_031281155.1 Candidatus Fibrimonadaceae bacterium | reverse complement strand
CTCCGAAACGCATTTTTGCAATAGCAATACTACTTACGAAAAATGCAATAGTGCAACATATAATCCTGCAACGAATAAATGTGAAGATAATATTTTACTGACTAAATGTGGAGATGATTTTTTTAACCCCGAAACTCATTTCTGCAATAATAATAATATCTACGAAAAATGTAATGACCAAACATATAATCCTGCAATAGCTAAATGTGAAAATAATATTCTGCTGACTTCTCAATGTGGAGGCGTATTTTTTAACAATGCAACGCATTTCTGCAACAGCAATGCTGTTCATGAAAGATGCAATGGCCTAACATTTAATCCAGCGGGGCAAATATGCGAAGACGGTATTGTAAAAACGCCATGCGGACTTATCCTTTATTTCGATGATAAAACAGAGTTCTGTCATAACCAGCAGGTTTATTCTAGATGCAATAATCAAACATATAACCCAGCAAATCAAAAATGCGAAAACAATGTTTTGCTTAGCAAGTGTGGAAGTGATTATTATGATCCTATAACGCAATTTTGTATTGAAGACAATAGCGTTTATGATAAATGCAACAATAAAGAATATGACCCTGCAAAATTGAAATGCATAAATAACACATTTCAAAAAAAATGCGGAGAAATTTGGTACGATACATATTTAAGATATTGCGTAAACGATAACTTGATAGATAAAGGAGAATTTACCGATGTTCGCGATGGGAAAAAGTATAAATATGTAGAAATAGGCACCCAAACTTGGATGGCAGAAAATTTAAATTACAATGCGAATGGCAGCAGTTGTTACAGCAATGATCCTGCCAACTGCGAAAAGTACGGAAGACTTTACAATTGGGCAACAGCACTGGACATTCCGATTTGGTGGAACGCTAACTTGCTTGGAACTGCAATAACAGAGAGAGTTACAGAAGTTTGCCCTGCGGGCTGGCGTTTACCTAGCGTAGAAGAGTGGGCCGTACTAATAGAGTACGTTGGAGGCGATGATATTGCAGGAGAAAAATTAAAAACAGTTGATCACTGGAGAAGCGGTTTCGATGGCACAGATGAATTTGGTTTTTCTGTTTTGCCAAACGGCTATTCCACTGCTCCTACTAGCAATTTTACCCACCTTGAGCGAAGTGCTTATTTGTGGACTACCACAGAAAGTGACGCTACCAATTCTAGACGTGTATCTATAGAAACAGAGCCAGCAAATATTCTTTCGTCTAACAAAACATTCTTTTTCGCCATCCGCTGCCTTAAAACCAACTAAACCAACATCTTCCTTATTATTTTATAATGATCGCCGCCTAGCCGAGAGCGAATTTTATCCAAATCCTTCAATGGAATCCACAAAGCCTCCGATGCATCATCGGCGGCTTTCAGCTTTGGCAATTCCGGCAATTGCAAATCAAAAAAGAAAGTATGAGAGATCATTCTGCCGCGAGGCTCTCTGTCTGGGTCATCGAAAATCTGGTAATCCTTAATGCTTTTATCCAAATCGCCATAGCTTAACTCTATGCCAGTTTCTTCCATAAGCTCCCTAATTGCGCAATGCCTAATGGATTCGTTAAAGTCTAAAAAGCCACCCGCCATAGCAAGCAAGCCTTTGCCGGGGAAAGCCCCTCTTTTAATTAGCAAAATATGCTCCTTGCAAATAACCAAGGCATCGCCTGCCACAAAAACAGGAGGATAAGGCGTGGAAGCCCATTCTTTTTTGTATTCCTCAACAAGTTTATATTCTTCTTTTTGAATTTTCGCCCATTCTTCTCTTTCTTTATTTTTCAAATAACTATAAACGGCCAGTGGAATTTTATCCTGTTCGGTTAAAACTCCGCCAAGCCATTTATTGCGAATTTCAGTAGAAGAAAGCCCGCCTTCCAAAAGCGGCATCTCCAAAAATTTCCATTCAGGAAACAAGTTCAAATAATAAGAGGTGCCATCTTTTTTGTGACCGATTATCCCTGGGGAGCGGAGAGCGGGGAATAAAGAGTGGATTTTTTCTTTCACCTCTTTCACCCATTCGCTATGGTTATAGTTGGAGTCGTGGAGGGGAATGAAGGTGATTTTTTTTAGCTCGGTTTCGGTTAGGGAAATTTTTAGCATTTCCAAGCGTTCTTTTGTTGTGAATGGATTTCTTAGCGAACGGCAAACCTCGTGCGAGCCTACAAAAAGCAAAAGCCGTTCAGTTTGCTCCAACGCTTTTCGGATTATGGCAAGATGCCCGTTGTGCAAGGGTTGAAAGCGACCTATGTATATTAAAGCGGAAAACATATTTAAGGAAGATAGCAAAAAATAATTCTATCTTTCAAACATGTCCGATATAATAATAAGAGCTACTGGAAAACGCGCACCGCTTAGGTTTGTGCTTGTTTCGATTAAAAATACCATGAATGAAATTGGCGCAAAACACAATGCGCAAAATTTTGCGCTAAAACTTATGGCAGAAACAGCAGCGGCCTCGCTTTTGCTTTCCAGTGGGTTGAAATTCCCTGGCACCGTAAGCTTGCGAATAGATATAGATGGTGATTTGCGACTTGCCCAGGCAGATTCCACCCCGCAAGGGCTTCTGCGCGCTATGGTTCAACAAGAAGATATAGCCCGCTTGGGAGCAAACGAACCCCTGCTCACTCCGCAGAAATTAAGCGTTATAAAGCTCAATGAAAAAAGCCAAAGAGTAAAAGAGAGCATGGTAGAGGCTCCATCTATGCAAATGGGAGAAAATTTAACTGCATATATGCTGCAATCGGAGCAAACAAAAAGCACAACGGGAATATTGGCGGACTTTTCAAAAGAAAATTCCCGTAAACTCAATTTTGCTATTGGCTTTCTGATAGAAGCTTACCCCGATGCCGAAGCTCGCGATTTGGAAATTATGAATGCCGCTGTTCGCAACTTGCCAAATTTGAAAGATTTTTACGATGGCAGCGAATATAAAATCCACGATTTGCTAGATGGTTTGCGAGGCTCTTATGAAATAGACATTGTCAAGGAAGTCGTTCCGCAAGCCTATTGCCCATGTAGCAAAGAAAAAGTGCTTGCAAGCCTAGAAGGGCTGCACGATTGTGAAATAAGGGATATAAGGCAAAAAGATGAAACTTTGGATGTTGTATGCGATTTTTGCAGAGCCCATTATGCGGTGAAGTCTAACGAGCTTAGGTCTCTCGCCACAATGCGTTAAACAACGCTAAACTTGCGGAGTGAAATTAGTGCACTGCTATTTTCCTCGCATATTTTCCTCGCTTTTCTATATATACACCCGGAGCGGTGGGTTTGGTGGTGCCAAGCGGGGCGCCTTTTAGATCGTAGTATATTGTCTGAACCGAGGAGCGAGCTGGCGAGCTAGAACCCCGATTTGGCAAAATTGGAGTTATGCCGCCCATGCTGGCGCATTCGCTGAAGAGCATGCCTTCTATGGTGACGTTGCCTATTTCGCAGTCCACTCTTAACTCGGAACAACTGGGAACTTCTTTGCCTTGTATGGCGGTGCAAACTGCTTCGCTTAATATTGAGCAATGGTTGCCTCGGTAGCAAGATACACGCTTTGTGTCTGCGCTTTCTTCTTCGGTTCCTATTATGATTATGGTTGGGCGGACTAGAGCATAGTTTTCTGCAGTTACATTTTCGGTATTAATAATGGCGGTGGCTTTTTGCTGAGTGTCAACACGGCGACTCAGAAATGGAGAATTGTTTTGAGGACCGCTAAAAGTAAATTCTAAGCTAGGATCGCCGCTTAATACGTCGCCATCGTCGCTGTTGCCGTCGTTGTCGGTAGCGAAGCCAAAATAGGCTATGAGACCCATTAGTACGTTTCGTAGGGCGTTTTCGTCTAATAAATAATCCTCGGGCAGCCGAAGGGTGTCGCCGCTGGTTTCGAAGTCGGGCTTGCCATCGGGGAAGAAGTAGGGGATGAGGTCTTTTTTGTGAATGGTGTAACCCGCTCTGTTATTGAGAAGCCTGTAATTGTTTACGTTTGGGTCGGAGGGATTTATTGAGTAAATCAACGCCAAATCGCCTTCATATACTCCTGCGCCGCTATGGCAATTTGGCAAAGCAAGATCAAGGTCATCGTCTCTATCTGCAAGATTGTTTTTGTCTATGCTTGGCACTGGGCATTGAGCCATTTTGTTGTAAACATATTCGCGTGGGCCTGTCCAGGTAACTAGCAGTTCTTTTGGAGCTATAGCATAGAGGCAGGAAGCATTTCGCAGAAGCACGTCTTCTGCTGGCGTTTTTAATTTTGCGGTTGCTAGCAAGCTATTGCCGGCATTTATTTGAGCACCTTCAATTTCTAATTCATAGCCTTCTGCAGATGGCGTGGGGCTTTGCGGTTCGCCGTTATAGGTGAATATATTTCCGCATCCAATCCAAGTGATGTCTATTATCCGTGCGGGTTTTATTACAAATTCTAATATTTTTGAACCGAACTTTCCTGGAGCAACTATATAAACTATTCCGCCTGTTGCTACGTGTATGTTTTCGCCGTAATGGTATTCAAAATCTTCGCTTGGTATGCCGGTGATTTCTGGTTCAGGCCTTATTTGATAGCCTGTATAAAGCTGCGGCTCTATTTGAGCTACCTCTACATCCTTCATTTCATTTTGCCATTGTAAGTAAGGCATAGCGTTGTTGTTGAATGGGTCTATTTGCCAAACATCTTCAAAATCCCAGCCGTTATAAGTGTCTTTATTTTGCATTTGCGCCGTTGTTCTGAGCGTTCCTTTGCCGGCATCGTTTTGCCCGCTTCTTTGCCTGTCGTAATAACTGCTATGGATTGTGCCATAGGAGGAACCCGCTAAACCGCCAATGCTAAAAACGCTTCCACCTTCTCTCTCTACTCTCGCCGTAGAGTAGCTATTGATGATTGTCATAGAGGAGCCAGAGTTGTCTCCAGCCAAACCGCCAACATTAAAACCTCCTTTCACAGTAGTAGTATCATCTCCTTCTATCTTTCCCATAACATAGCTGTTGCTGATTATATCACAGTTCTGGCCCACCAAGCCGCCAACATAGCGTATTCCCTCCACATTTGCCGTGGCATAGCTGTATTCGACTGTGCCACGGTCCGTGAATGACGGACCGCCACTAGAAGCTACTACGTTGCAGTTTCTCCCTGCCAAGCCACCAACATAGTCTTTTCCTTTCACATCCCCTATAACATAGCTATTGCTGATTGCGCCTCCGTTGAACCCAGCCAAGCCGCCTACATTGTCTTTTCCTTCGATATTTAAACTTATTAAACCAAGATTTTTTATTGTACCGGAAGCACCCACCATCCCGAACAAACCTTGATAATCTTTTGAATTATTTATGTAAACACCGCTAATAACATGACCATCGCCATCAAAGGTGCCTTCAAATCTTTCTAAATCTGTTCCTATCGCTATCCATTGATTCGCTTCACTTTCAAGATTAATATTGTTGCCCAGCTCAATGTGTTTATCGTAGAAACTTGAACCTAAATTTACAAGCGAAGAGAAATTTTTTAGTTGCTCTGGATTTTTTATTATATATGGACTCGCTTCTTCTCCATCTCCACTGTCAAAAAAGTCTGTGATGTCTATGCTGATTGCTGTTTCGTTGCTGAGTTTTGGGTATTCGTTTGCGGTGTAAACCCATTTATTAGCAGATAAAAAGCCAGCTGCTATATTTAGGGTATCAACAAATGCTTGGCTTTGCATTTCCTCAGTGGTTTTTGGAAATCCTATGCCATTGTTTACGCTTGTTTCAGTAGAATTGTAATAACTGTTGCTGACTTTACCTAAAAGGAGCTGATTAGAACCAACCAAGCCACCAACAAAGTCATTACCTTCCACCTCCACTGCAACATAGCTGTTTCTGATTGTGCCAGAGTTGCTGCCAACCAATCCGCCGACAAAGAAAGTTCCTTTTACGCTCCCCGTAGCATAGCTATTGCGGATTGTACCTTGATTATTCCCAACTAGACCACCGACATTCACTTCTCCTTCGATATCAACTACTACCCCAAGATTCATTATTAACGCACCGTTATTCACTGTTCCGAATAAGCCTAGATTAAGGCCGAAATTTATACTGACACCGCTAATAACATGACCACCGCCATCAAATGTGCCTCGGAAGTTGTTTATCGGAGTCCATCCATTTGAGCCTAAGTCAATATTGCCGGCAAGCGTTATTGTTTTGCCGAAAAAATTAACGGGGGCATCGAGATTATTCGACAGTTGAGCCAGCCCTGCCAGCTCGGCGGCTGTGGAAATTGTGTAGTCAAAGGCTAACGTGTCACTTGTGTACCAAGTGTCATCAGTAGCTGTGCCATCCCATACTTCAGCAAAGAGGAGGGCGGGAAGAAGCAAGAGAATGGCGGTTATTTTTTTCATGATAACACCAATATAGAAAATTACCGGACTACCGGCAAAGTAACAAGCTCACCTTCTGAAAGGGAAGTGAAATCTGCTCTGGGGTTTAATTGCTTTATCATAGATTCAGAAACGAATTTCGGAACCCTCCTTGCTTGCGAGCCATAAATTCTCAAAAGCAAATCATCTATCGTTTCACCGCCTTTCGCTTGGTATTTTCTGCCAAATTCCCTGTTATTGGGATTTTCCAAAAGCCTGTTCAAAGCATAAATAAACTGATCTGGAAAAGAGGAGGCGGCTGGCCTTTGAACGCTTCTTGCTGGACTTTCTATTCTTTTAGACGGAGTAGAAGGAGCAAGAGGAGCGGCCGCTTTTCTTGGCAAACTAACAGTATTATTGCCCATGCTCATTGTAATATCAACTTTCTGCTTTCGCCGCTGCCTAACAGGCTCTTGCGCAAAAAATAAATCTAATGTGTCTATATACGCGCTATCAGGCCATCTTTTCAAATCGTACCTTTTACCAACTTCCATGCGAAATTCTTCTCGATCGTAACCAGAACAGGATACTAGGAGGAATGCGGCAATTAAAATCAGCTGAAAGTTCATAGAACCCCGCTCCAGGCTTCTGTTATTTGTTCCTTTGTTGGTTCGCTGGTTATTTCTACCTGGCCGATTTTTAGAGGCAAAATGTAAACGCGCTTTTGTTTTTCTGCTTTTTTGTCTGCGCCCATAGCATTCCAAGCTTCTTCTGTGTTTATGTCAACTCCGCATTCTTTCAAGGTTTTCGGTATGCAGAATTTGCTTAAAAGTTCGTTTTGCCGGGCTTCTTCTTCTTTGCTCCAGCGACCTGTTATAGCACTCAATCTGCCTGCTACTCGCATTCCCAAGCCCACCGCTATGCCGTGCGAAAGCTTGCTGTAATTCGTTAGCTTTTCTATGGCGTGGCCGAATGTGTGGCCGTAGTTTAGAGTTGCTCTCAGCCCGGTTTCTCGCTCGTCTATGCCTACAACTTCTGCTTTTATTTCGCATGAGCGTTTTACTATGCAGTTTAAGGCATTTGCGTTTTTTGCTAAAATTTCAGCAGCGTTTTTTTCAAGCCAGTCAAAAAAACAGGAATCGTAAATTATTCCGTATTTTACAATTTCTGCAAGGCCGGCGTAAAATTCTTCTTGAGGCATGGTTTCCAAAACGGATAAGTCGCATATAACGGCTTGGGGTTGGTAAAAAGCGCCAATCATGTTTTTGCCTTCGGGGTGGTTGATTGCAACTTTGCCGCCAACGCTGCTATCTACCATTGCTAAAAGAGAGGTGGGGAATTGCACAAAGGGAATGCCTCTTTGGTAGGTTGCCGCAGCAAAACCCGCCATATCGCCAACTACGCCGCCGCTAAATTGCAAAAGGCAAGTTTTGCGGCTATAACGATTTTTTAACATAAAAGTCCAAAAATCATTGAGTTCCTTTAAATTTTTGCTGCTTTCGCCAGCAGGGAAAATAAAGTCTTTGCATTCCCCGGCTTTTTCGCAAAGCATCTTTAAATTATCTCTTTGTTTTTCGGCTATATTTGAATCTGTGCAAACAAGCATTTCATATTTTGGAGAAAGTTTTAAGGTTCTCAGCAAAACATCTGTATATTCCAAAATATTATTGCCTGTAAAAATTGGGTAAGATTCTCCCGAAGAAAGATTAACCCTAACCGCCAGGTTTTTCCATAATTTCACGGCATCTAAAAGTAGCGGCAAAATTCTTGTTTCTGGCGGATCTTCGTTGCTTTCAACATCAAAATCTGCAAGGGCATAAAACTTTTCACGCTGGGCAAGCATAGCTTTAATTTTTTCCAGCCTCGCTTCCGGTTCCAAACCAGCCATCAAAGGCCGGTTTTCGTTTCTCCCTATTCTTTCGCTTAAAATTTCGGGCTCCGCCCTCATGCAAATTAAAATGCCGGAGCTCCTAATTGCCTGCACATTTTCGCTTTGGGTAATGGCTCCGCCGCCAAGCGATACAACTGCGCATTCTTTCTGCGAAATTTCCTTTATGGCATTTCTCTCCAACTCTCTGAATTTAGCTTCGCCCTCTTGCTCAAAAATTTCTGCTACGCTTTTGCCGGCTCGCTCCTCTATAAAGCTATCGGAATCTATATGTTCTAACCCAAGCCGTTCGGCGAGCAGTTTGCCAATGCGGGTTTTTCCGCTTGCCATAAAGCCGGTAAAATAAATATTAGCCATTCAATGCCTCCAAAGCTATTTTTACGCTTGGTTCCGAATTTGGGAACCATAACTTAAAGCTTTCCAAACCTTGGTGAATAAGCATTCCTATTCCACCCAAAGTTTTGCAGCCTGCTTCTTCTGCTTCTTGGAGAAATTTTGTTTTCAGAGGATTATACACAATATCGTAAACCGCCATATCTTGCCTGAAAATGGATTTGTCCACCGGGCTTTCGTTTATATTCGGATGCATTCCAAGCGGTGTTGCATTGCAAAGAAAATCTATGCTGCTTTTATATTTTTTTACTTCATCGAAATTATGCAGGCTTAAATTCTTTAATTGTAAATTCCATTTTTCCGCTTCTATGCTAAAAATTTTCAATGAAGCCGCGCCGCCTTCTTCCAAAAAAGCATAAGCAAGCGCCTTTGCCGCGCCACCGCTGCCCAGCATGGCTATATTTTTGCCTTTGATTTCTATCCCTGCTTCTTCTAAATTTCTCAAAGCACCCAAACCGTCTGTGCTTGTTCCGCAGAGCTTGCCGCTTTCCCAGTAAAGCGTATTTACGCTCCCCGTTGCTTTTGATACTGGAGATATATAATCCAAAAAAGGCAGCACTTGCTCTTTGAAAGGAATGGTGACATTTGCGCCGGCAAACTCCATTGCTCTAAAGCCAGCAATTGCGTTTTCCAAATTCTTTTCCACAGGCAGCGGCAAATAAACCGCATTTATTCCACAGCTTTTTAATAGTGCATTATGAATAGCAGGTGACTTTGTATGTTCTACCGGGTAACCTAAAACACCCAGGATTTTTGTTTTGCCATTAATCATTGCCAAAATCTAGAAAATAGCATTTTAATTTTTCTATATTCCTTCAAGCCAGCGGGAGTAGCTCAGCTGGTAGAGCGCTAGCTTCCCAAGCTAACGGTCGCGGGTCCGAGTCCCGTCTCCCGCTTCACTTTTATTTAGGAGATAAATATGGCAAAAAACACTGGATACGGTTACTTTGACGATGCCAACAAAGAATACGTGTTGTGCAATCCCGCCACGCCAATAAAGTGGTGCAACTATGTTGGAACCCTCGACTTTGGTGGCATTATAGACACCACAGGCGGCACTGTATTATGCAAAGGCGATCCTGCGCTTAATCGCATAACAAAGTACATAAGCCAAATGCCTAATTCCGATTTCAAAGGCAGCACAATCTACCTTCGCATAAAGGAAAAAAATTCTCAAAAAATAGTATCTCCTTTTGTTGCCCCAACCTGCACCATCTGGGATAAATGGAGCTGCCACATAGGGCTCTCCTACACAAAATGGGTAGCCGAGGGCTTTGGCCTCAGGGTTAAGGTAACCGTTTTTGTTCCAGCAAAAAGCTCAACGCTTATTCAAGACATCACCATCGAAAACATATCCAAAAAGAACATAGAAGTGGACGTTGTGCCAGTTTATGAATTTAGCCACTTCGATGCCATTAAACAACTAACCAACGCAGATTGGGTTCCTCAAACCATGACCCTCGAAGCACACAAGGAAAAAAGCGGGCACGTTATTTTAGAACAATACGCTTTTATGAAAAAGAAATACGCCGTTAATTACTTCACAGCAAGCATGGCAGCCGATAGCTTCGATGGCGATCGCAGGCAATTCTTAGGTTTTAATGAAATAACAGGTTGGGCCTGCCCCATTGCAGTCCATAAAGGCAAGCTAACCAACAGCACGGCTCTTAGAGGCGATAACATTGCAGCTCAAATGTTCAAATTCAAATTGGCTCCCAAAAAGAGCGGTCGCGTTGCAACCCAGCTTGGCCAGGAAAGCAGC